>NZ_JAGWCT010000054.1:0-27532 GCF_020657815.1 Clostridioides sp. ZZV15-6597
TTGTATATCAACTCAATTTTCTAAGTGTAAAGCTAATACGCTTCAAATTATTATTTTATAGTAACAAACTTTTTTAGTTTATAAAAAAAGTAATGATTATAATTTATATATTTATAAAATTACAATCATTACTTAGTAATTAATATTAGATGTATTTCTCTACATACATATATTATATATATTCTTTTATATACCTTTAAATTTATCTACGTTTTTAAGAAATATATCTTTTGGCATAGGCTTTGCATACAAATAACCTTGTGCATAATAACAATCAATACTCATTAAAAATTCTGCCTGTTCTATCCTCTCAACACCCTCACAAATCACCTCTAATCCCAAGTCATTTGCCATCTCAACTACTTTACTAATAATCTTACCTACTTTACCTTTTCCTTCAGAATTATCTAAGAGAGATTTATCTATTTTAAGAATATCTACAGAAACTTGATTTAGAAGATGTAATGAAGAATATCCAGAACCAAAATCGTCAACAGAAATTAAAAAACCAAGCTCCTTAATCTCATTTATCATATCATTTGATATACTATCATTTTCAAATAGACTTTCAGTTATCTCAAGTTCAATTCCACTTTTAGGTATATCATATTTAGCAAGCAAATTTTGTAATCTATTTATATAATCTTTTTTCTGAAAATGTACTCTTGATTGATTTACAGAGATTGAAATGGGTTTAACTCCAGAATCTATCCAAAACCTTGTCAACTTACATACTTCTTCTAACACAAAAAAATCAACCTCTATAATTCCACCACTCTTTTCAAGTATAGGAATAAATTCTCCTGGATTCATAAATCCAAGTTCTTTATGATTCCACCTAACAAGTGCTTCTGCACCAATAATGTTATTTGTTCTCATATCAAACTTAGGTTGATAATAAACCTGAAATTCATTATGTTCTAATGCATAATCTATTCTATCAACAATTTCTTTTTCTTTGTTAAGACTTTCTCTGAGAGATTCATCAAAATATATAATAGATGAATTACTTCTTTTTGCTTTTCTTCTAGCAATTTCAGCATAATCAATAGCTTTTGTAATAACAATGTCTTCATCTTTGATAATATATACTCCAAAGTTTGCCTTTACTTTAATGCCAATCCCCTTAACTTCAAAGTATGAAATACTTTTACTTATATCAATAAGAGTTAATTCCAAATCTTTTTTTAAATCATAAGGTAAAAGTAAAAGAAAATGGTCCGCTTTTACATGAGCTATTAATGCCCTGTCTCCAATAACTCTATTCAAAACTGATGCAATTTCTTTTATAATCATATCTCCAGAATCTCTACCATAATTTTCATTTATGATAGCAAACTTAGATATATCAAAAGCAATTACTGCATAAAATTTTTCTCTATGCTTTTCTAGAACTCGTGGTGCTTGTTCTTCAAATCCATTGTAATTCCAAACTCCATTCTCTATATCTTTAAATGCCAAATTAAAAATATGAGTGGAATGTCTTTTGTTGATTGCAATAACATAAGAAAGTACTGCTATTATAACTAAAAAGAAACAAAAAGAAATTAAAACTGTTTGAACTGGATGCTGATGAATATACTGTGATAAACTAATTTTATAGTCTTGAAAAATTGTATGCTTTGCAATAATTTCTGAATACTCATCTTTATTAAGTGCATTTATTCTCTTATCCAAAATGGAATATAATGTTGGATTTATATTTTTTCCAACACCTAAAGATATATTAGTTTTATAATCATTAACTAGAATTGCTTTTAAATTATTATAATCTTTTTGTATATAGTCTTCAGCAGAATATGTATTTACAAATGCAGCATCTGCATCTCTACTTTTCACTGCATTTATAGCTTTTTCTTCAGATTTATATCTTTGAATGTTGATACCTTTATAGTGTTCTTTGAGATACTCATCATTGAATGTATCGCTCTCAGCAACAGCTATATTATCAAATTTAGTATTTTTGTAATTTTTAGTTATCATGCTATAGTTCAATGTCATATAAGGAGATGTAATCTTAATACCATTCTGCTCTGCCCATCCATAATCCGAATTAAAAAAACATATAACATCTGCCTTCCCCTCTTTTACCATATCAATCGATTCTTTATATGAATTAGCTTTTACATACTCTATACTTAATCCAAGGTCTTTTACAATTAAATTAAATATATCTGGTACAATACCTTTAAGTCTACCTGTATCTAAATATGATAATGGATAGGAGTTTGGCATACTTACTACACGTATATGATTATTTCTTTTTAAGTAATCTCTTTCTTCCCTAGAAAGAATAGATGTATCTTTATTACTAGACTGATAGTACTTACTATATAAATTAAACTTATATGCCGGATTATCCATTTCAATATCTTCTAAAGCTTCATTTACCTCTTGTAACAGTTCATTATTGCCTTTTTTTACAATACAATAAAATGGAGATGGAGAAAATTGCGCAATTACGTTTTCGTTTTTGACTTTTCTCAAACTACTAGTTAATATTGCATCTACTTTTTCACTTTTTAATGCATTTTCCAATTCTTCCTGATTTTTAAAATATTTAGACGTATAATTAAATCCTTTTTCATTTGCAAATTTCTTTAAATGTTCATTTCTACTATTTCCATAAAGTAGTCCAACCTTTATTCCATTAAAATTTTTATAATCATTTGGTGTATACTTTGAGTTTCCGCTTTTTATTGTAAGTCGTGCATAACTACTTCCCATAGGTACTTCTGAAAAATCAAATTTCTCAGCACGTTCTTTTGTATATTGTGCAGAAGTAAGTAAGTCAATCTGTCCATTTTCTAACATAGTTTGACATTCTTCCCATGTACCAGATACATATTCATATGTCCAACCAGTATGCTTTGCAATCTCATGAAGATATTCATATCCATACCCATTTCTATTTCCATTTTTATCATAATCATGATATCCTTCAAAATCAAAAAAACCTACTTTTATAACACGATTTTCTGTCTTTGCAAGTGATTGTATTGGAAAACACATAAATATCATACAATTAATTAAAAATACGATGAAAATCAGTCTCTTAATTGACACAAACTTTAGCCCCCCTCATATAAAATCTTCTCTCAAATTATTTATAATCATTCTAATAATAAATTACTTAGATTTATATCATGCATAAACTTATCATTACACTTAATACTAAAAAAATATATGTTTATCTAAGAATAAATAAACATATATTTTTAGTGGTTACTCTGAGTGTATAAATTTATATAGTCATTATATATTTTTATTTATTATAATTATATAAATATCTTAGCATACCATTGAAAGTTCAACAATACTACACCTTTGATTTTATAAGTTGCAATATTTTATGAATATACTTTGCACTGACAAAACAGGAACTTTGACTCAAGATAAAGTAATCCTAGAATACACTCTTGATATTCATGGAAACTAATACTTTTAACAACAATCGGAATTACAATTGGGACTATTATACCTTATACATCATTTGGAAATGCTATTGGTATGATTTCACTTCCAAATATTTACTTTATAGGGTTGATTTTTACTATCTTATATGGTATTAGTAACTATGTTAAAAAAAATCTTTGTAAAAAAATATGGAGAATTGCTATAATTTAAACCTATTGTATTATAAAAGTTGTCATGTGAAAATATCTTTTATGTTGACTATGATTAAGTATTATGATACCATGATTTAAGCTATAATTAGTAATATATGTATTAAATTAAATAAGAAAAAATCAAAAGTACAATAGTACAATTTAAATATAAATGAATTAGAATTAATATTGAGATTAGGATGTGAACAATTATGGTTTATATAAAATTAGTTAAACTTGTTAGAAAACTTAACTCTACACAAATGTATACGATGAAGCGTTGTGTAGAGGTTAATCTGGAAGCTTAAAGCTTCTATCTTCATCGGCAAATATAGGTTTAGTGTAGCTTTTTAACTATGCTTATTTAAATTTACCTATTTGCCGATAGATATATAGATTTTACGGCCATAGATAGCAATGCTTATCTATGGCCTTTTGTTTTTCCAAAAGCAGAGGTCGGCATTTTATAATGCTATTCCTCTGCTTTTTTTATTTTCATAAAATTTTTATAGTAAAAAAGGAGTTTGAATTATGAGTTTATTAAAAGTAAATAATTTATCACAATGTTTTATGGAGAAATCACTGTACGAAAAAGCTGACTTTGATTTATTCAAAGGCGAACATATAGGTGTGGTTGGCCAAAATGGTGTAGGTAAAAGCACCTTAATTAAAATTTTATTAGGAGAAGTTATCCCTGATACAGGAGAGATTAAGTGGCAACCTAATATTAAAATAGGTCATCTGGACCAATATGCAGATATTAATAGAGATACAACAATATCACTGTATTTGCACACTGCATTTGAAGACCTCTATAAAATAGAAAAAGAAATGAATTTGCTATATCAGGAAAGTGCTATATCTGGAAATGAGCAACAACTTATTAAGGCATCAACTTATCAAGAGCAATTAATAGCAAGTGACTTCTACTCTATAGACAATGAAATAAATAGGGTAGCAAATGGTCTTGGACTAGATTCAATAGGAATGAATCGTATTATTGGGGAACTTAGTGGGGGTCAAAGAGCAAAAGTAATTATGGCAAAATTATTACTTTCTAATTATGAAGTTTTATTATTAGATGAACCAACAAATTTTTTAGACAAAGAACATGTTGAATGGCTTGCGAATTATCTAAATACATTTAGAGGTGCATTTATTGTAGTCTCACATGATTTTGACTTTCTAGAAAAAATCTCCACAGGTATTCTCGATATAGAATTTGGAATGATTAAAAAGTATCATGGAAAGTACTCAGAATTTCTTAAACAAAAATCACACTTAAGGGAGGATTATATTAGAAAATATCAAGCACAACAAAAGAAAATAGAAAAAGAAGAAACATTTATACGTAAAAATAAAGCTGGTGTAAATTCAAAAATTGCAAGAGGAAGACAGAAACAATTGGATAGAATAGAAAGAATAGCTCCTCCTAACTTTACAGGAAAACCGTGTATCCAATTTGCAGAAATTGAAATGTCTGTACAAAACGCACTTACAGTAACTAATCTTGAAGTTGGATACTATTATCCATTACTTCCAAAATTAAATTTTTCTGTTAATACAGGTCAAAAAATAGTTATAACTGGATTCAATGGAATTGGTAAATCCACTTTGCTAAAAACATTGGTTAAAGATATTCCTTGTATTTCTGGAAACTTCATCTTCTCAGAGCAGATAAAAATTGGTTATTATGAACAGGATTTAAAATGGGAAAATCCTACTAAAACACCACTTCAAATAATGGCAGATAAGTATCCAAAATTAAGTACAAAAGAAATCAGACGCTCTTTAGCCAAGTGTGGTGTAAAAGAAGAACATGTTTCAAGAAGTGTTTCCACTCTAAGTGGAGGTGAACAGTCTAAAGTTAAATTATGTTGTATGATGCTATCCCCTTGTAATTTCTTGATTTTAGACGAACCAACTAACCACTTTGATGCAGAAACAAAAGATGCTTTACAAAATGCTTTGAAACAATTTAAAGGAAGTATTATTTTGGTTTCTCACGAAGAAAAGTTTTATAAAGGTTGGATTGACAAGGTATTTAATATAGAAAAACAATTGATATAAATTCCTATACTATTAGGAGATATTATGTTTATTGACAATACTAATTATTAATTATTTTTAATATTTCAGTATCTCTTGTATTTGTTATATTTG
The DNA here is from genome assembly GCF_020657815.1 of Clostridioides sp. ZZV15-6597. Classification (NCBI taxonomy): domain Bacteria; kingdom Bacillati; phylum Bacillota; class Clostridia; order Peptostreptococcales; family Peptostreptococcaceae; genus Clostridioides; species Clostridioides sp. ZZV15-6597. Next base: position 5,772 of record NZ_JAGWCT010000054.1, read on the forward strand.
AGACTATAAATATTTTACTAAAGTATAAATATATTAATAGGCACTCATAAATGGGTGCCTAAAAAACAACTACTAGAATTCAGTCTAATCAACTCTATTCACAAGCTTATATCCAAGCCCTTTGACTGTTATAAGTATTTTAGGATTTGAAGGATTATCTTCAATCTTTTCTCTTAAATTTATTATATCTTTTTCATCATCAACAAGTAATATTTTCTTATTAAAGTATGTTTCCATAGTAAAATCACTCCTAATAAAGAGTTATTATCTTTTATTTATCAATTCTTTAACTCTGTGTATTCTGCTTAAAGTATATTCAAATAATTAAATAAAATCAAGTATATATCAATTATAAATTAAATTATAGTTAATTGTAATTTTTCTCATATTAATTCAAACAATAAAATAAAAACTGAACAGAATTAGCAAAAATACTATATCCTTTTAGCAATATCAATAAGATTATGTTGTTGATATAATAACCTCATGAATTATATGTGTTATGCTAGCAAATTATATTTAGCATTTTCAACATATTGTTTACATATAGCCCACACTTTCTCTATTGTCTCTTTGTTATTGACATAAGGTGGATAAACCTCTGTGCTTGTAATGCTTTTTATAAATGATATTGAGTTATTAGCCATTTTAACAATCTTTCCTTGGTGATTTATTAGTTTTCCAGTAATACTTGTATAAACATTAGAAGTGCAAATCGAAAAGTAAGCCTCTCCAATAATTTCTGATTTTGGTATAATAATGTTTTGTAAAAATGCAAGTACTTTCCAATACGAATTAAATTTCTTAATTGTTTCTTTACTCATTTTTGTTGCTGGAACCATAATTGCATTTACACTTATATTATAAGGCTTGTATTCTTGTTTCATCATACTTGTAACCATAAGTAAAGCTATTTTGGAATCTCCATAAATTTTATAGGAATTATATTCTTTATCTTCTACAGTTTCACCACTTAAAACTCCAAAATTAATTTTTCTTCTTTCATCAAAAAAATGCTTTATATTTGTACTACATACATTTAGAATTTTAGGATTTTTTGATTTAGCAAGTACATCCAATAATAAATCGGTCATAAAAACTGGCCCAAATAGATTGGTAGCAAATGTTAATTCTATACCATCAATACTTCGTTGAAAGTTTTTTTCTCCATGTTTAAAATGTCCAGCATTATGGATTAAGATATCCAATATATCGTATTTTTTCTTATATGTCTCACAAAAACTACAAATTGATTGCCTCGATGAAATATCCAGTTGAAGCAAATCCACATTAATATTTTTAGTTTTGACTATGATTTCCTGACACACGGGTTCACTAATCTGAATATTACGACATGCCATTATAACTCTATAACCCTCTGATGCAAACTTAAATGCTGCTGCCTTTCCTATCCCTGAATTAGCTCCTGTTATTATTACAGTTCCTTTCATGTTAGCTACCCCCTTTTTCTTGATTCTGACTATTGTTTAGGTACTCATTAATTAGCTTCTTATTTAAATTTTCAAACCATGCTATTTCAAAATTTGTCCTATCAATTCCAAACTGCAAGGTCAATAACTCAAAATCAATTATATCTTTAATATCTCTTTGAATGTTGGAATGTTCAGTATCTTGTAAAAAGTGATTAAACTGTTCTTGATTTTCTTCTATATAGGCAATGTACTGTAATTTTGCAACATCGATGTCTTGTCTTTTGATATTCTCCAACTGCTCTCTTTCCTTTTTGAGGTCAACAATATAAGATTCAATTAATGACAATCTTTTTTGTGTTGGAACAAAGCCCATAAAAAATAATTTGCTTAACTCCATATCCTTTACTTTCCCTGCTACCATAGAGGTCTGTACCCATTCTAAAAAACATGTTTTTCCTTTATCTGTTAGTACATAAAATTTCTTATTGACACTATTTTCAACAAACTCTTCATACACTATCATCTTCTTTTCAAGTAGCTTTTTTATTGCTGCTTGAATACTTCCCATACTGTTGCTACACATAGAAGCAAAATTCATTTCTATAACACTTCTCAGTTCATAAATTGTCAACTTCTTAAGCATAAGTAATCCCAAAATAATTTTATCCATTTTATTTACTCTCCTTTCATATTTCTAATAGTAACATTACTAATAGATAAAATCAAGCACTAGAAAACTAAAGTAACAGCTTCAAAATCACAGTAATAATATTTTGGGAACTTTAGAAAATTAATTTTATATAGACTTTATGATATTAATAAGAAAACAACTATAGTTTTAAAGACAACATGTGGAATATTTTATGATAACTGATTAAATACTTGTATCATTCTGACATATGTGCAAGTCTTAACATTTCATATTATAAGAACAATATTCTGTTTATAATTGACTTTAATTTAAAATTATTATAAGATATAAACAGAACAATATTCTGTTTGTTTAAATAAGGAGGTAAGTTTATGGCAAGAAAACCTATTTTAGAAGGAGGAAAAAGAGAGGAAATACTAGATGCTGCTATTCGATTATTTTTAAAATATGGGTATGAAAGCACTTCTGTTCGAATGATATTAAATGAAGTTAATGGAGAAGTTGGAATGTTTTATCATTATTTTAACTCTAAGCAAGAACTATTTGATAAGTCATTAGAGCATTTTATGAAGAAACAAAGCGAAAACTTTGCACAACTACTAATTCAAAATGAAGACACTTTATCATTTTATGAAATAATTAATAGAATACTAGATTACTATGAACAGAGCATTTCACAATTTCACAAATTAGTTGATAATAAAGTCCATTGGACTATATTGTATGCCTTACATGGTATCACCATAAAGACTATGCTACCTACAATAAAATCTTTTATTGAATTAGTATATTTAAAAACAGAAAATGATAATGTGCTGGATTTGGATTTTTTAACACAATATATATTGAATGGAATAAGTGGCTTGTTACATAGTGAATGTTTCCCAAAATTAAATAAAAGTGAACAACATACAATCATTTCTGAATTTTTAGGTAGAACGTTAAAAGTTCCTACTCTTATATTTACAATGAATACATGATAAAAACACTTTAAGGAGGTTAGATTATGAAAATTTTATTTATAAATTTACCTTTCTCTGGACATATATACCCTACCCTTGGGTTAGTGGAAAAATTAGTGCATAGAGGTAATTCTGTAACATACTTACTAACTGAAGAATGGAAAGATAAAGTCTTAGAAATGGGAGCTGATTTCATTTGTTATGAAGATAGCAAAAAATTTTCTATTCAGATGAAAAATGCCTATCAAATATCTATAAAAGTAGCACATGAATTTGACTTAATTATTTACGAACATCTTTTCTTTTTAGGAAAGCATATAGCAGAAAGATTTAATAAACCTGTTATTAGAGTTATTACATCACCAGCTACTAATGAAATTCTGATGAAAGAATTTATTAACTCTGGCGGAACATTAAGAGTATTTCGTTTCAAATGGGTGTGTCGCAGATGGACTAAAAAAGTATCAAACGGAGTTAAGTTAAAGACTGATTCCTGGTTAAAAGAAATTACTGAAAATCCTCCAGAACTTAATCTTGTATATACTACAAAAAGATTTCAACCATGTGCAGAAGATTTTTCAGAAAAGAAGTTTAAATTCCTTGGTACTTCTATTTACCATCGCAATAAAAAAAATGAGTTTCTATTGCCAGAATTGAAAAATAATTTAGTTTATATTTCTCTAGGTACAATTGTAAATAAAGCAATGTCATTTTATAAAAAATGTATCACTGCGTTTAAAGATGAAAATGTAACTGTTATTATGTCTGTTGGTAATTCGATAAATATATCAGAATTAGGTGAGATACCAAAGAATTTTTATATTTACTCCTTTGTCCCACAACTTGAAATATTAGAAAAAGCAAATGTTTTTATCACTCATGGTGGCTTAAATAGTGTTATGGAATCTCTTTATTTTGGAGTTCCTATGGTGGTTATTCCGTTTATGGCAGATCAACCAACTAATGCCCAGCAAGTTGAACGCTTAAATTTAGGAAAAAAGATTTCGCACAAACACATTACAAGTGATATTCTTAAAAAGTCTACTCTAACTGTTCTTAATGATTCGACCATAACTCAAAGTATATTGCTTATGCAAAAAGAAATTAGAAATGCAGGCGGTAATGAATTTGGTGCTGATTTGATTATTCAGTATATGGATAACAAAATGATAAAATAAAATTAAAATTGTACTGCTATTAAGAAAAGATTTGTAAATGAAGGAATGAATCCAAAAGAAAAAACCCAATAAAAGCCCATAAATAAATGAAAAAGCATTACTTATGGGCTAAATGATATACAGTCAAAAAAGATATATGTTAATTATATTTATTATTGTATTTATATATAGTTATACTTATTCTTATATCTATATATAAAACTAACCGTTAAAAATAAGGTTAAAATCTCAGCAATTGGCACTGCTAACCATATTCCATCTATATTTAAGACACTTGGTAATGTCAACAAACCTATAGTTATAAAAACAAAGGTACGTAAAAAAGATAGTATTGCAGATATCTTTCCATTTGACAATGCTGTAAACATAGATGATGTAAAAATATTGTATCCACAAAAAAGGAAACTAAAAGAAAATATATAGAATCCAGACCTTGTAATCTCATAAACGTTGCTTCCTTTTTGAGAAAAAATCTCTACAATAGTTGATGAACATACCATAGAAAACACAAATACCAGTAATGAGGCCACTGAGATAAATAATATACAAATTTTAAAAATGTATTTTAACTGGATATTATTTCTACTTCCATAATTATAGCTTATTATTGGAGCAACTCCCATTGAAAAACCAATATAAAGTGAGGTTAAAAGAAACTGAGAATAAATAATTATTGTAATAGCTGCAACTCCATCCTCACCAATCAATCTCATCATCATAATATTAAATAAAAAAGTAGTAACTGCTGTTGATAATTGACCCACCATCTCAGAAGAGCCATTAAAACAAATCTCAAATAATACCTTTTTATCTAATTTAGGTATGCAAAATCTAAGTACCCCTTTATTTTTCGAAAAGAAAACTATACCTGCAATAGTTGGGATTAAATATCCTATACCAGTTGCAAGTGCCGCTCCACTAATACCCATTTGTAGTGGTACAATAAACACATAATCTAGAATTATATTAGTGCATCCCGCTCCAAGCACTAACCATAATCCAAATTGAGGTTTACCAGCTGTTACAAATAGACTTTGAAATAATACCTGTAATATATTAGCAGAAGCAAAAATCAAGATAATAAAAAGATACGAACGACAATATTGAATCAAAATATCACTTGCTCCTAGCCATATAATAATATTGTCCATAAATATAAGACCTATACTGGTAATTAATATTCCAATTATAGCTCCAGATAATATAGTCAAAGTAAAAATTTTCTTTGCTCCATCCATATCACCATTCCCCATCTTGCAAGCTACAATAGCACTTCCTCCAGTAGCAAGCATAGTTCCAAGTCCAACAATAATATTAATAATAGGACAGACAATATTAATTGCGGATAAAGCATTTGTATCTACAAATCTAGATACAAATATAGTATCTACAATCGTATATAGTCCCATAAAAATCATCATGAATATAGTAGGAAATGCAAATTTTAATAAAGAAAATAAATTAAATCTCTGCGCAAGTAAATTATCCTTCACATAAATATTATCTTCTTTTTGATTTTTAGAATATAATATATCACTCATTAACATCATTATTCTGTATATTAATTCTATTTAAAATAATACTTAAATTATTATGCATTTACGAACCTCCTCTCTGCATAAAAATTATATCTAATTATTTAAATAGAGTTTTAATATATCTTGCTATTATGACGTCATATACGATAAGGATAATTCCTTAATCTTTAATCTAATTATTTTGAGTCTTTGAGTCAATACTGATGTAAATTTTAGTTTCTATCGTTTAGTATCATATGAAACAGATTTATGAATAAGTACTTCTATAATACTACTAATATCTATTTTCAACTCTTTAGATAATATATGTATTATTACTTCTTCAATGGCTGAGATACTTGCTACAACACAAACTATACTTCCAAGTAAATTTGTATTCATAATGTTATAAAATAAAGGTAAACAAAATAACATAAACCCAGATAATTTATTTCCATATGTATGTAATATAGCAAATGTGTTGTATTTACGAATCACCATAATTATTGATGTAATTCGAATAAGGACAATTATTAATATCCATAATACTATATACTTTGAAACATTTATTACTGGAAGCATAATAATAAACATTGATATTACTAAACATATATCAGCTATACTATCAAGCCTTGAACCAAACTTACTTGTCATATTCATTTTTCTAGCTATATATCCATCAAGAAAATCACTTACTCCACACATAATATAGACCGTAAAAAATAAAGAAGAAAACATATCTATTTTGAGCAAAGCTATTGATAAAATAATTCTAAGTATAGTAATAATATTTGCTATATTTTTCATTCCTTGTCACCTCAAAACTGATAACTTATTAAATACTTGCACTTTTATAATGTTTCATTCCTAGTTTCCAAAATCTCCACATAAATACTGTAAAAACAAATACAATACCAATTGAGTAGATTAACCCTTTTATTTTTAATGTCCCAGACAAAATTTGAGTTGGGATTGTTGACATAATTCCATATGGCAAAATCAAATAAAATAGTAGTTTAAAAATACCTTCATAAATTACACCTGGAATTTTCATATTCATTGGTAGTAAATTACCTTCTAATCTCATTATAGCAGAGGATGATATAACAAAAAATGAAATTGTTCGAAATATAATACACACATCATAAAAAAGCAATGTCATCAATAAAACCATACATATATATGCTATTATCATAATAAAAGTTATTTCTGAATTTAATTCAGATATTCCATATACAACTATAAAGACACTTGCCAAAATTAAAGGTGATGAACCAATATTAATATTCTCAAATGTCAATCTAAACAATGGGTCTATTGGCTTTGTAATATAATAATCTAATTCTCCTTCTTGAATTTTGCGTGGAATATCATAGATTCCAAAACAGAAAATGGTCATATTTATAGCATTTATTAATGAAAAAGTTCCTATAAATATTAGCATATCTCCACGATGCCAACCTCCTATTGAATCTACATGAGAATAAATACCATTAAACATTAACAATTGTAATATAAATAATGAACTATCTACAAAAAATGCTCCAAAGAAATCAAATCTAAACACCATCATTTTTGATAATTTCATTTTTAGTAACATAAATATTATTTTAAAATTTTTTTTCATTATATCCCCACCCCATCAAATAGTATTCTCATCCTTTTATAGACAATTTTATTTAATATAAAAAAGAATAAGACCCATAATGCTATAATAATCAGTCCTTGCACTGCCTCATTACTATTTCTACCTATTAATAACATAGATGGTAAATAGGTTGTGTAATAAAATGGAAAGAACTTCATAATAGTTACTACAACTTCTGGTAAAAGTACAAGTGGTATCATTGTTCCTGTAACAAATTCAGTTATATTATCGATTATCATTCTAAAAAAAACAATCTCTAGAAATTTAAATGATAAAATTCCAATAAAGAAATGAAGCTGAATCATAAAAACAAGCCCTAAGAAAATCATCAAAATTGAAATTAAAATTTGTATTGGATTTGATGTAAAAGCAAAATCTATTTTAAATATAAAAATCCATACAAAAGCAGAAGTTAGATTAAATACTAAGTAAAAAAAGGTCATTCCTAAATTTTTAGCAAAAAAATAATTTTGTGTATCAATCGGAATAATCATGTATTTTGAAAATGTACCCAACTTTACACGATTGCATATCTCCTCACTTGTACTTCTTGACATATCAATACCTGATAAAAATGAACTTATTATATAATAAGACAACATTGAATTAAATGTAAAGCCAGAAACTATGTCATTTTCACCAAAAATTGCCTTCCACAAAATATAAGCAAATAAAATTTTTATAATAGTAAACATCATGTTAACTACTACATCAAACCTCCAAATAAGTTGTACTTTGAAATTAATTTTAGCTATTTCATAGTACTTTCTTATATTTTGTTTAAATTTATAAAACAATGATTGTCTTGAATATGCTTCATTATAGTTGTTCATAATACTCTTCACATCCTTCTTTGTATATTCGTTCTACAACATTCCCTATATCTTCTTCTTCAATTGTTACATCCTCAACATCATACTTATCAAAAATCCATTTAACAGTTTCATTCCCCTTTTCTTTTGGCACAATTACTGATGTTTTATGTTTTGTTTGCTCAATAATCTTACAGTCTTTTGGAAATAAAATTTTGGTTTCATCAGTAAAACTAACTGTTATTTTCTTGTATTTTTGAAAATGGTTAAATAATTCATCTGTAGAGCCATCATATATTTTATGACTATTTTCTATGACAATACTTCGACTACAAAGGCTCTTAATATCTTCCATATAATGAGATGTAAGCATTATTGTAGTACCTTTTTTCTCATTTACTTCTTTCAGAAAATACCTAATTTGTTTTTGTGCCACTGCATCTAGACCTATTGTTGGTTCATCTAAAAATAAAATTTTAGGATTATGAAGAAGTGCTACAATAAGCTCCATTTTCATTCTTTCTCCTAAAGAAAGTGTTCTAACTTGAACATTTAGATAATCAGATACTTCAAACAACTCTATAAAGTAATCCAAATTCTTTTTATACTCTTCATCAGATATATCATATAGTTCTTTAAACAATAGAAATGTATCTGCTGGTGTCAATTCAAAAAATAGCTGACTTTTTTGCCCCATAACAACAGCATATTGTTTTTTAAAATTATTTTCTAACTTATTTGGATAATAACCCATGACAGAAATTTTTCCAGATGATGGCGCAATAATTCCAGTCATCATCTTAACAAGAGTTGTTTTTCCAGCTCCATTTTGACCTATTAATCCGACAAATTCTCCTTCCTCTATTTTTAAATCAAGGGATGATATAGCTGTTTTTTCTGTATATTTTCTATTAAATAAAGATTTTATGCTTCCCATAAGTCCTGGCTCTTTCTCAAATCTTCTATAAGATTTAGTCAGTTCATTAAGTTCAATAATACTCATTTTTATTGCCTCCATATCTTGTATTTTCTACAAAAAAAGTCCACAGGTATTTATATCTGCCTTTTTATGTGGTATACATATTTACCTACACAAAAACAGAAAACTCCTGTGGACTAGAAAATTTAATCTTTTCTATTTCAACATAATTATATTCAAAATAACACTATGTAAAATTAATAAAGGTGTAGCAGATTAAAACCCACTACACCACAATTTAACAAAGTAATATATAATAATATTATTATTTGTTGTCATATGTTAGTTATCTATAAAGGCAGAGCAAGACACAACAATTAAATGTATCAAAAATACACTTAAAAATTCTGATTAAACAGAATACATATGCGTCTCCAACTATTTATTTGTTGGTTACCATTATATATAACTCCGACATTAAGACACTCCTTTACTAATATTATTGTTGATATTCTATCATAAAACTTTTCTATGTTCAAGTATAATTTAAGATACTCATATATTTATCTTATTTATTTACAATTGAAATTTAATTTCATTAATTAGTTTAAGCAAAATTTAAAAATACAGTATTTATATTAGAAATAACACTCCTATACTCCCTTCTTCCAAAGTACACTATTATACAAATCAGATGCAATTTTTTTAATTTTATATTATAATATTGTCACAAGCTTCCAAATAAATAGTACTAACTAAAAGAATTATAAACTAAAAATCTTAAGGGGTTACTCTATGGAAAATAATACAGTACAAGAACAATTATGTGATTTATCAAAAAAAATCTGGCACATTTATACTTTAAATCCAGATGATGATGGCGTACAATTTATCATTTCTTTATTAGATGATAATTTTACATTGTTTGGAACAGGAAAGCATGAATTCTATACATCATTAGAAAACTTCATTATAAATCTTGAAAAAGACCAACAAGAATCAGAAGAAATAAATTTTAAAATTATAGATGAATGGTACTCATGTACTAAAGTTACAAATGAAACTTTTATAGTATATGGAACGCTATGGGTAATAGAAGAAGAGTACTTAGAAAAAGACATATATATAGAAATGGATACTAGATTTACTATGGTATACAAAGTTATAGATGGTAAAATCACACTGCTCCATGTACACCATTCTATTCCAAACTTTGAGCAAGCAAAAGATGAATACTATCCTAAAACAATAACTGAAAAAGCAAAGGAAGCTCTAGCTATGGCTCATGAGTTTAAGTTAAAATCAGAAAAAGACCTTATGACTGGATTATATAATCGTCATTTTTTTGAAGTACATATAAAAGAAATGCTAGAAACTACTTCATGTGGGTATTTTTATATTTTTGATTTAGATAATTTTAAGCAAATAAATGATATATTTGGCCATGTTAGAGGAGATGAAATATTAATACAATTTGCTAATATTTTGACTAAAGTGTTTGCCAATGATGCTATTATTGGAAGGCTTGGAGGAGATGAATTTGCTGTATTTGAATATATCAATCAGTCTAAGGAAGATGTTGAAAATAAGGCAAAAAAAGTTGCAAAGTTATGTTCTGATAGCAATTCTTGCTCTATAGGTATATCAAAACTAGAAAGTAATTTAGATACTTTTCAATCTTTATATAAACAATCTGATTATGCTCTATATTATACAAAACGAAACAACAAAGGAAATTTTAGTTGGTTTTAAGATTAAAGAATTTCAGATGTATAAAATAACCTCCTAACTGGTATGTTATTGCTTTATTCTATCTTTATTTAAACTGATACATCTATATAATTATACATCTATAGTAAGAATCCTATTGGTGATTACAACCACAAACGCCTTTTGTTAGATAAGTAAATGCAACAACTGCTTTTAAGCATTATTTGATGTATTTGTAAATGGATACTAAAAGAACATAAAAAGTATCTAGACACAGAGCCGATAACTGCTACTACTCACAAGTTCATCGGCTCTGTGTCTGTTCCTCTAGCTCTCAGATAACTAAAACTTCAATAAATAAGTAGCTTTTCAATCCATCAACGAATGAATAAATAGGTAAAAATGACTACACTCAGGTTTGAATTATCTTATTTATTTTTTAAATATTTTTGAATTGTTTTATTTATTTTTGCAATGTTTTTGAATTTCTTTTCCTTTTCTGCCAAATAGTTGCCCTTATCTTCTGCAAAGACTGCTTCGGTTTTCAGCCTACGATAAGATTCCCACCTTTTAGGCGAAAGTTTACCCTGCTCAATGGCTGACCAAATAGCACAGCCTGGTTCTGAGGTATGGGTACAGTTGCGGAAACGACATTTTCCGAAATAAACTTCCACATCTGTAAAGCTTTTATCCAGTCCATTTGAAACATCCCACATTCCTAACTCTCGCATACCTGGTGTGTCAATAACTATACCCCCACCTGAGATTAGAAACAACTCCCTTCTAGTCGTGGCATGTCGCCCCTTATCATCATCTATGCGAATTTCCTTTGTATTCAGTCATTCCTCACCCAACAGACAATTAATTAATGAAGACTTTCCGACTCCTGAGGAGCCAAGCAGAGCAACAGTACATCCAGGTTTGATATACTTGAAAATCTGTTGCCATCCATATGGCTCTATAGATGAGGTAACGACTACATCCACACCAAAAGCTACAGAATCAATTACCTGTAGCTTGCGAAGCAAGTTGTCACACAGGTCCGCTTTAGTGAGTATCACTACTGGAATAGCCCCACTTTCCCATGCTAGAGACAGATACCTCTCCAATCGATGAAGATTGAAATCCTTGTTCAATGACATGCACAGAAAAACAATGTCAATGTTAGCTGCAACCACCTGCTCCTCATTTGTCTTTCCAGAAGCCTTACGCACGAACAGGTTTTTTCTGCGGAGCACATGATGAATAATAGCATTACCATTTTTGTCAGTGCAACGATCCAACATAACGAAATCGCCAACAGCTGGAAAGTCAGATGGTATGGTAGCCTCAAAACGTAGTTTTCCTGAAACTTCTGCAAAAAGTTCACCATTTGCACAGATAGCCTGATATATACTCTTTTCCTGTGACACAATTCGTGCAAGGTACAAATCAGGATATTCGACAATCTGAGCAATAAAACTGTCGTCCAGACCATATTCTCTCAAATCAATCTGCTCTGTGCTCTTCATTTTTCTTCCTCCTTCTCCATGATTTCAGTGATTTTTTCCAAAGGGAAAGGTGGCTGTGCTAATGGCTTTAATGCAATCGACATTAATTTCATTGGATTGTCATCTGCTGCCACTCGGTTAGAGCTAAGATGACCACAGCGTGTACAACGATGAATGATTGCCCACTCACCATTTTTTCTTACCCATACTCCAATGGGTTCCATATCACCATCACAATCTGCGGCACGGTCACCAGGAATAATATCCACATGAAGACTGTGTAGGCAATGAGGACAGTGATTTCTATGCTGTGTCCCAGAGCCTTCTGGAATTACAAGGCAACCACACTTTTTGCAAATAAAATTATCTAGACAAGTGTTATCCTGATAATAAGCTCGCTTTCTATTTGTATAATTCATTTTTAAATCCTCCATATCTTGTATTTTCCACAAAAAAATCCACAGGTATTTATATCTGCCTCTTTATGTAGTATACATATTTACCTACACAAAAACAGAAAACTCCTGTGGACTAGAAAATTTAATCTTTTCTATTTCAACATAATTATATTCAAAATAACACTATGTAAAATTAATAACGGTGTAGCAGATTAAAGCCCACTACACCATAATTTAACAAAGTAATATATAATAATATTATTATTTGTTGTCATATGTTAGTTATCTATAAAGGCAGAGTAAGACACAACAATTAAATGTATCAAAAATACACTTAAAAATTCTGATTAAACAGAATACATATGTGTCTCCAACTATTTATTTGTTGGTTACCATTATATATAACTCTGACATAAAGCAAGACACTCCTTTACTAATATTATTGCTGATATTTTACCACAAAATATTTTTATATTCAAGTATAATTTAATGTACTCATATATTTAGGTTTGTCTAATTTCTTTATTCTATAGCATTTAGGGGCTTTTTCAAATCTAATATTCACTCAATATTAATTTTTTATATTAAGTGTTTTTATATTTTTTCTTATGATAATAGATAGAGAGAATAAATATAATTCTATAAATTTGTTATTTTATAACAGTGTCCCAAAAATATAATACAAGTACTACTCATTTTATTCAATCCATTTTCTTCTATTGGAAAATGCCCTGCACCTTCAAGCATAGTAATCCTTTTATCGCCTGTTAATCGGTCAAAAAACAGTTTACTTAATGATATATCTGTCCAACAATCATTTTCAGGATGAACTAATAATACTGGACAATCATTAAAATTTTCTGGCTCTATACTAACAGAAGGGTTCAGCATCCGATATAAAAAAGAGATTGTTACCTTACTTCCAGAAGATTTTTTATCCTTGATAAGAATTTTAGCTAAGTTTTTATTATTTACAATTTTTTTCATATTGCCAACTAGTTTAATTGGTATCTTGAAATTGGGAAATAATTTATTTGCTATAGGTAAGCATTTTTTGCTTACTTTTCCTATGAGTGGTGAAATAGCTGTTTGTTCAATTATTATTGGAATACGTTGGTCTAAAAAGCAAGAAGCCATTAATGCATATATATTTTTACAATTACAGGCCACTTGATATGCTAAAAATCCGCCTGCACTTAGTCCAAATAATGATATTTTTTTACCTTTATCTTGAAAGTAGTTAAGCAAAAAAGTCCCACAATCAACCCATGTATCATAAGTAATTTCCAAAACACTTAAAATTTCTGTATTCCCATAAAGTGGCAAATCAGGGCAAATCACTTCATATCCTGCTTCTACTAAAGGTAGAGAAAGACTTGAAAGCAATCGCCCATTCCCACCAACCCCATGAAATACAATAACAGTACCCTTGTGATTATCAACTTTATAGTGGTCAATATGAATGTTTATTCCTTCCCATTTTATAAAATATTCGTTAGTTAAATTTTTTTCTCTTAACTGATTATTTAAAGGTAAATATGGTTGAACTAATTTCCATTCTGTTTGATTGTAATAATATTGCATATTTTACTATGCTCCTCTCATTTTAATTAATGATATTTTATTTTTAGACAATATTGTTATATTTGTCCAATTAATCCCGTACAAAGTATGCGAAATATTTTAGAAAACTGCAAGTATGCTTCATATGAGTCCTCATACTCAATGAGTATGTATTTCATACAATCTATTAACATATTAATTATCATTTTAGAATAATGAAAATCTTCTATGTTTAAATGCCATTGTAAATGCTTACATAAATCATTAATAATTCTTTCTTTGTAAACTACTAAATTAGTGCTTTCTAACTTAAGAAGAATAATCATATTTTTATTTAGAAAATATTTAAATCCACTTTTTTCTAAAAAGTTGTTTAAATCCTCTAGATATAGTAAAGCTGATTCCTTTGTTAACACTTTATTTTCTTCTAAGCAAATGTGCTTTGATAGATTTTCCTCAACTACATTGATAGTTGGCATTATTATAAATTTCAAAAGTGCTTCCTTATTAGGATAGTAATTATACATATTTCCAATAGATGTATGAGCTTTTTTTGCTATAGTTCTCATAGAAGAATTTTCATAACCTTTTTTTAAAAATTCATTTGTTGCAACTTCTGCAATTTTCTTTTTTATTTCTTCTTTTTTTATCTGCATCTTTAGTAATCCTCCTAGAAATATCATACTTGCAGAGAATAATAATTACAATGTATGTTCATTATTAAAAAACAGAACTTTAATTTTGTTCATTATTGAATTATGAAATAGAAAAAAGGCTCCCTAAAGAGCCTTTCCTGTTTTTATTGTTTAAATCTTAATATAAACGTTGCTATTGCTTGATTATCTTAGCTACAGTTTCCACATGCATTGTATGTGCTTTGTAGACAGACTATATATTAAATTATGATGTAGCTATTATTTATCTCTGTTTTTTAATTTTTAAAATTAAGTTTACCAGACTCTTATTACTCTTTTTATATGCTATCTATCTTTCATTTTACTCTTGAATACTTCTACATAAAAGTGTCTTTAAGTTTTTGTTTACCAACTCTTCACTATTTAAGCCTAATACCTCACTTAACTTCTTATATATTAAATGTAAATTTTCAGGTTCAGATACTTTATTTCCTACTTTCGTAAATGGACCATCTGACTCCACTAAAATTCTATCTAATGGTATACTTTGAATTATTTCTAATCCCTTTTTTGTTTTCATCATTGAACTATTTACTGAAACGTAATATCCCTCTTTAATTATCTTTTCTAATGTAGCTAAACTTCCTGTATACCAATGAAAAACAGCATATTTAATATTATTTTTAACCAATATACTAAGAACATCTTCTTCTGCACTTCTTGAATGAATTGACATTATTTTATCTTTACCTGCTACTACTGAACAAATATATTCAAATATTTCCTTTTGCTTATTTTTTGAACCTATATACTCCCTTGAATAATCTAAACCTACTTCTCCAATGTATTTTGTAGTATCTAAATATTTATTAAATATTCTTTTATTAAATTTTTCACTTCCTGCTAATTGAGGATTAAATCCTAAAGCAAATTTAATATATTTTGTCACCTTGAAAATACTTGTATTAGCTTCATATAGTTCTGGCATATTAGTCATACATAATGTATAAATCAATTTTTCATTAATGTATTTATATTTATTTCTATAGTCTTCATAGTAATCTAAGTGGAAATGAAAATCTATTAAATTAGTCATTTCTATTTTCTCCTATATTTATACCTAAATATTCTATTAGTCCTAATTGATTTTTATCCTCTTCTATTATCATGTTTTTTATTTCTTCCATACTTACTCTATAAACTCTATTATATTGTCTTATTTCTTCTAACCCTAATTTACCTGTCTTAATTAACATCCTATTAATATAATTATCATCATCTATATGATTTATATATCTATTTAGACTGTACATCACAGCTTTTAAGTCTTTTGCTTTTCCCTCAATTGAGTTATTATTTTCAATAAACGTCTTGCTTAATTTGTTATAAGGATTATATTCATCTTTTAAATAATTTACTTTATTCATAGAAGCTTTTCTTATTAAACAGGGATAACAATAACCACAATTCATCGGTGTTTGTAATTTATCATATCTTGAATGGCAAGGATGTGAACAAGATATTGTTTTATACGCAGTTTTATCAAATACATCTAAGTTAGAAACTTCTTCAACTATTTCACCTTTAGATTTTAGTGCATATGGATTTAAAATTTTATTCTTTATTCCTATATCATTCAAAATTTCATTAAATTTATTAATAAAGTATGGATGAGTAGTTCTCGTACTACAACTTCCTATCCTACTATCCGTTAATGGAACATTTATACCAATAAATCCATTTTCGGGTATATATACTGGTACATCTCCTATTATTGAAGCAACAGCTAAAGCTCCTGCTAAAAATAAAAATGACCTACTTCTGCTTGTTATTTCTGCTCCTAAGCTATTTTTTTCTCCATTTTCATTTAATGGAATACTTGGATTTGTATTAAATAGCAATAATTCTTTATTTACATCAGGGAATGCCTCATTTATATTTTTAAAAATTTCATTTTGCCTACCACCAAGCATCTTATATTCTTTAAATCCAATAAAACATGTTCTTTGATTTTCATTTAATAATTTTAGTGCTCCACAGAATGAATCTAATCCACCTGAAAATAAACTTACACAATCAAAGTTTTCTTTTTCTATTAACTTATATCTTTTATTAACTTTATTTCCTCTGTATTTTTCTTTACTTTCCCTAAAGCTTATTTCCCACTTATCTCCACTTAAAAAGCTCAACATATCTTCTAATCTTTGTTTCACATTATTCCAACTATCAATTTCTATAACCGGTAAATACAATTTAATTTGTCTTGTCCAATTATCATCAAAATCTTTTCTTGGAACTTTTTTATCAATAGCAAAAACACTCATAGCCAAAATAATCAAATCTTCATTTATATCTGATAACGCACTCACCCCAAACCTTCTCCATAAGTCTTCTATATGCGTTTTTATATTAGATTTATTATTTTTATTCATAAGGCTAAAAATCAATACTTCATCACTTATACTATCCAATGTATCTTCTTCAACTTTATTAATCCAAATCTTCATTAATATTCCTCCATTAGTATAAATATTTCAAATGCTTCATCGCATATTTTGCTCATGAAATCTTTACCTGTTCTACTCATCCAGTTAATATTTGCTAATTCTGCAATTGAATATTTATTTTCTAATGTTATTCTTATATTATTTTTAATTTCACCTATTGCTTTATTAGTTTTATTAATACTTCCACACAATCCTTGAATTTTCTCAAAGAAGTTTGATATAAAACTCTTTTGTACGTATGTTATTAAAAATTTTTGAAGTAAATCTTTATCCGATATAATACTATGTTCATCAAATATATCTACCTCTGTTAATATTTCTGACACACAATCTCTCACTACACTATCCTCTACACTTTCTGTTTCAGGTGAAAAATACTCTATTAATCCCATAAATATTTCATTATTATCTTTACCTATTAAATTTTTTAATCCAATTTCTTCTAATGTATTATTTAAACCGTTCTTATTTAATAATCCAATGAAATTCATCATCTTAGAACCAGTTGATGCTATTTTTCTATTACTTTGTTTAGTACCTTCTGTACTACGTCGTGCTTCTGAATATTTCTTTAAGCATTTTCCTATTGATTCATTATCAAAATCATTTTTTGCCATATTAGTTACAGCAGATTTAGCATCTTTCCATAGATAACCTTTCGGTGGAATATATCCTTTTGATGTTCCCATAACTTTTCCCCCTTACTTTCCCGTATTCTTCATCATATCAAATACCTTTTGATGTTTTGATTCAAATATTTTTTGTGATTTTAGATAATTTAATAACTCATCGATTCTTTTAGTATCTATTACATATAACCCTACTAATAAATTTATATTTGTACTTTTCATATCATCTGTTGTTAGATTTTTAAATTCTTTTATTATTAACTCTCTATATGAATCGAAATTTTTATATACATTAACTATATCTTCAAATAAGCTATGATTTTGCCTAAATTTATTTATTAGTGCCTTTATAATTCTTTCTCGTGTTTCTTCTGTGTTATCTTTTAATTGTTCCACCAATTTTTTTCTAACCATTTTATCTTCAGCTTCACAAATCTCATTAAGTATTTTTCTTTCATCAAATGACAGCTTATTTTTTACAAAACTAACTTCATTAATTGATTCTCTTGATAAATAAAAATATTCTCTTAAATCTTCTTCATATATATTATGTGGCTCTACTGATATCCAATTTTTAAGCTTATCCGTATTCCATTCACTATATCGTGTTTCTGCTAAATCCTTTCCTTCTTTTATTAATTCATATATTTCTTTTAACTCCTCTGATTTTCCATTATTAGCTGATTGCCATACATATAGGTCATTAAATAAATCCTTGTTTATTTCTTCAAGCACCATTAATTTTGCAAGTATAGATAAGTTTAGTTCAAGTCCTTGTATTTCAGCCATACGTTTTCGTATATAATATGTATTTAAAAATCTTTTTGCCTGTCTTGGGTTTCCTTTTAAACTTGTCGATACTACATCTGCTATATTCTCAAATATAATTAAATGATTTTTAAATTCATCAAGTTCATTATTTGTATTTAAAAATTGATTAATATCATCATTTCCCTTTTTACTTAATACATCTAATATATCATTTGAATTGATTATTCCACCTTTTAATATTAATCCTCTTCCAAATAACTCTTCCATTAATTCATTTGCTACTTCTGGCTTTAAAAACATTTCACATATTAAAAATAACATATAGTTTTTTATATCCGTTTCTGATAGTTCTGGCAATCTAATTGGCAATTGGATTATCTTTTCTATATAGTCATTTGATACGTCTAATTTATCCTCATCAGTAAGTCTTGGATACTTCTTTTTCACTGCATAAGTAACAACTCTTTCATCTATCGCAACTATAAATGTAGTCCTTTTAACTGATAAAAATAATTTTATAGCTTCTAATGTATCCAGTATTCTATCAGGATTACATCTATCTAAATCATCAATCATAACAATTAAATTTTTTATTCCTGCTTCTTCAAGTTGTTTTTCAAACTCTTCTCTAAATACCCTTACATTATCTATAATATTATCAGCAACGTCTTCATTTAAATGTTCTTCTTTAAATTTCTTCATCTCATCTTCTAATTTTTGAATATCATCTTTATTTTCAAATGTTTTCTTAATTTTAGAAAACATACCATCAATTGGTAACATAGGTATTCCAGTTGTTAAGCTTAGCGCTAATGGTATACCATTTTTAGCTACAGTTCCTGCTACTCTAAACCAATTAACCCTTTTAATTAACGATTTAAATCCATCTTTGAATTTATCATCAATGCCCTTATTTTCTTCTATAGCCTTTAGCAAACTTCCCATTATAGCTGTTTTTGCATCATCATAGCCTTCAAACATCCATGCATTTAACGATATTACAATTACTCCATCTTTAATAGCTTCTTTATTTTTAATCTTCTCTTCTATTAATCCTAATAATGTTGACTTTCCACTTCCCCATGTACCAAAAAGACCTATTGTTAATGGATTCATCCTTTCATTGTTAGATATCTCATATATAAGTTCTGCATACGGTTTATACGCTAACATATCTATTTTCGATGCATTATCTGCCCACATAAATTCCCCTCCATTATGCATAAATTTACTTTATTTTCTATTATACACCATACTAATCTTAAATGTTGTAATATAGGCTACTCTGCCTTGATATTTTATTTAAGCTATATTAGCTATTATTGTGAGAAATATAATATAAAAATAACTGCATCTCAGTAATTTAATCACTTTAAATTCCAAGATACAGTTATTTATTAAATTTGATATAAATTAGTTCATAGTATATTAAAATTTTTCATCAAGCTCAATCTATAAATTGGAATTTTATGAACTCTGAATCAAGAATATACAATCCAATTTATTGACCATTTTTCATCAACATATGGTATATCCGTAATCAACAACTCATTATCTATTTTTTGTCCTAAAAAATGACCAATAAAATACTCACAAAATTTATTATGATAAAAAGCACTCCAACAATATTTTTCTAAAATCCTTGTATCTTCACTATATGTATTAATCATTTCAATAATTATTTCTTTGTGCATTTGTATTTTTTTAAAATTAACAGATTTATTTTCCCACTCAATAGTTTCAAAAAGATAATTTACAAAGTAAATCTCATCCTCAGCTTTAAGTAATTGAGGAATGGTTGGATTTCCATGTATTTCATATTTTCTATTATATGGAAAAGGCACTAACTCAGCTTTATTATATATCATTCGTTCAACCATTTCTTTTAATTCATCACTAAGTATTATTCGTGGATATATTGCTTTTTGAGATTCTAAGTCATGAGAAAATATCAGTGCATCACCATATACTATTTTGGAATCCATATATAAGTGCCCACAACTCCATCCTCCTCTAACAAAAAACTTATTTAACATCATTTCCAATTGATAAAAGATTACTTGGTTTATTATAGAATTAAAATAATTCTCATATATTTCAGATAGAATATCCCCAGATGCATAACCACCATATTCATTTATTTCATCTTCTGGACACCATGAAGATAATTCAGTAATTCTTTTAAGTGGAACACCTATAACAATATTGTCCGTAAAAACTTTCATACTATATTCTTCATTATTTTCAAACTTAGACATTGCCATTTTTAATGCCTTTAAAAGACTTAATAAATGTTCTTGTCCCCGATTATCTTTACAATTTTGCAATACTTCCTTGCTAAACCCTAATAAATCCAAAAAAATGCAATATGACTTCTCCATATTTTCATTTTTATATGCCTTTTGCATAATAGCATCTCCTTCATCTTTAAATTACTACAAATTCTTATTTATCTATAATACTATACAATCAACCTTTATTTCACAATATAACAATTATGCACTTTGATTATAGCACAATCACAAAGAAAGCTAATAGAGCCTTTATTTAAAATAAAAACAAGTAGATTTCCTACTTGTTTTTATAAAATCATCACTCTATTTCTAATTTTTATTTAAGCTCTCTTTATTTTGACTTGTTATAAAGTGATAAACCTATTAACTTATATTTTTCATTATCGATAACTATACCTTTGAGTAATAAAGCTTCTACAACCTCATATACTTCTATACATTATCTTATAGTGAAAATATATATTCTTTAAATAAATTATAATCATCAATAATTTATATAACCTCTTCAGTCCTATTTACATTAAGTGACTTTTTTAAGAAGTTATCCATTTTCTCATAATCTTCTGGGTAATTTAATTTCTTTATATTGCTAAGCTCTCTATTATATATACAGATAGCATAAGAACTGTCTCTTATACACACT
>NZ_JAGWCT010000055.1:0-26279 GCF_020657815.1 Clostridioides sp. ZZV15-6597
TTGTTATACTATAAAACTATCTTGAGAAAGGCTGATTAAATGTTTAATAAAATATATGAAAAAAAAGAATTTATAGTTTTTCAAGTTAAAAACGGTTATGTAGTTTATAATACTAGAAAGAATTTTGAAGAAGGTCATACACATTTAAAACATTTTGAAGCAGCAAAAACAGCTATTGACTTAGCTATAAACAAAAAAATTCCTCGAAGTAAAGACGGATATTATCTAACTAGTTTAATTCGCATAAGTGACGATTGTTATTACATCAATAAGTTAAGTGAGTTATTATATGTCAGAGAACAAAAAGGTAAAAAAGAAAAATACTGCAATTCTAGTTATCAGATATAACAAGATTAGTTGTCAAATATAAATATTTTAAGCTTAAAGCTAAAGAGTATCAGTAAGTTTATAAAAAAATAACTTTGCTGATACTCTTTTTAATTATAACATTAGTAATTTAAGTTATAGCTATTATATAAACACATATTTTTTTATTCAGATTCTGTATCTGCAAATTGGCTATTATAAAGCTTCTCATAAAATCCGCCTTTTTCCATTAATTCATCGTGATTACCTTGCTCTATAATACTTCCATTATTCATAACCAAAATCAAGTCAGCATTACGAATTGTAGAAAGTCTATGTGCTATAACAAAACTAGTTCTACCATTCATAAGATTTCTCATTGCCTTTTGAAGCATCAATTCTAACCTAGTATCAACAGAGCTAGTAGCCTCATCTAATATCAATATCGAAGGGTCTGATATAAAGGCTCTAGCTATAGTTAAAAGTTGTTTTTCTCCAAGCGATATATTAGATGCTTCTTCATTTAAAAACATATTATATCCATCTGGAAGTGTAGTTATAAAGTGATGTACATTTGCTACTTTTGCTGCTTGTATAATTTCTTCCTTAGTAGCTCCAAATCTACCATATTCTATATTTTCAAAAATAGTACCATTAAATAGCCATGTATCTTGAAGTACCATTCCAAACATTGAACGTAAATCTTCACGTCTCATATCTCTAATATCTACTCCATCAACTTTAATAGCTCCTCCCTTTACATCATAAAATCTCATCAATAAGTTTATTAATGTTGTTTTACCTGCTCCAGTAGGGCCAACAATAGCTACCATTTGACCACTTTTTATTTCTACATTTAAATCTTCTATTAAGGTTTCACTTTCTCCATAGCCAAAATTTACATGTTCAAATGTGACATTTCCTTGTACATTTTCTATCTTAATTGGATTTTCAACATCAGGAATTTCCTCTTCTTCATCCAAAATTTCAAATACACGCTCTATTGCTGCAAAAGAAGATTGTATTACAGTTGATAATTGTGTCATCTGTGAAAGAGGCTGATTTATTTGCCATATGTAACGTACAAATGCTTGTAAATTTCCAACTGTTATCCCTCCACTCACTGCATATATAGAGCCAACTACTGCTACTGATGCAATTCCAAAATAAGTTACTAATGAAACCATTGGATTCATCATACTTGATATAAACTGTGCCTTAAATCCATTTTCACAAAGTTCTTGATTTACTTTTTTAAATTCTTCTATAGAGTCTTCTTCTTTTCCATATAATTTTATTTCATTAAATCCAGTATACATCTCTTGTACTTTTCCATTTAATTTTCCAAGAGCATTTTGTTGTAATGAAAATCTATTTTGTGATTTTTTTACTATGAACTTAGATACAAAATAACTAATTGGAATTATAAAAAGAGCTATAAATGCCATATATACATTAATTGTAAACATCATGGAAATTGCCAAAATTATTACTAAAATTGAGTTGATAATTTGCATAAAACTCTGCTGTAAAGCATTTGATATTGTATCTACATCATTTGATATACGGCTTAGTACATCTCCAAAACTATTGCTGTCAAAGTAACTAATAGGCAATTTTCTTATCTTATTTTCTACTTCATTTCTTAAGTCTCTCATTGTATTTTGAATAGCATTTGTAAGTAAAAAACTTGAAGCATACGTAAAAATTGCATTAGCAACATATATACAAGCTAAGAGTACCAAAATTTTTACTACATAGTTAAAATTCACAGATGCTCCTGGTATTCCTTTTGCTATACGAATTACATCTTTAGTTAATTGTGTTATTATTAATCCCTCTGTTTTAGGAGCAATTGCATTCATAGTAGCTGCTAAAATTATACATATAATAGCTATAATAAATGAAAATTTATATTGCTTTACAAATGGAAGAAGTCTACCAATTGTTTTTTTAAAACCTTTAGACTTTTTCATTATTCCAATTCCTCCTTTTTCAACTGAGATGTTGCAATTTCATAGTATATTTCACAATTTTTCAATAATTCTTTATGAGTTCCCATTCCAACAACTTTTCCTTCATTTAGTACTATAATTTTATCAGCATCAATAATTGAGCTAATTCTCTGTGCAACAATCAATACGATTGCATTTTTTGTTTCTTTTTTTAGCTTAGAACGAAGTATTGCATCAGTCTTAAAATCTAACGCAGAAAAGCTATCATCAAATATATATATTTCAGGCTTTCTTATAATAGCTCTGGCAATAGAAAGTCTTTGCTTTTGACCTCCAGATACATTAGATCCACCTTCACTAATTAATTCATCAAATTTTCTAGGTTTTTTTGATATAAACTCATATGCCTGTGCAACTTTGGCTGAATGTTCTAATTCTGATGTTCCTGCTTTATTTTTACCAAATCTAATATTATTTGCTATACTACCAGTAAAAAGCAATGCTTTCTGAGGTATAAATCCTATCTTTTTTCTTAAAGCCTTTAAGTCATATTCCCTTATATCTACTCCATTTATCTTAATGCTACCTTCTGTTACATCATAAAATCTAGGTATCAAGTTAATTAGAGTACTCTTTCCACTACCAGTACTACCTATAAAGGCAACTGTTTCACCTGTTTTTGCAGTAAACGAAATATCTTTAAGCACAGAGGCCTCTCCATCTGGATAAGTAAATGTTACATTGTCAAATTCTATAAGTCCTTTATTTTCAGTATCTTTTACTCCATTTTTAGGATTTTTTATAAGTGGCTCTTCTTCTAAAATTTCTTTTATTCTATTTGCTGAAACTTCTGCTCTTGGATACATGATAAATACCATTGAAAAAAGCATAATTGAAAACATAGCATGGAAAAGATATTCCAAAAATGCAACCAATTGTCCAACTTGAATTTCTCCAATATTTATTTTCTCACTGGAAATCCAAAACACAGCTAAAACAGCTATATTTAATAGTAAAAAGAATGCGGGTTGAGTAATTGACATAAGTTTAAACAATTTTTTAGAAACATTAGCATAATATGTATTTGTTTCTTCAAATCTTTTTGTCTCATAGTCATCATTCCCAAATGCTCTGATTACCCTTATTCCAGTTAAATTTTCTCTTGATATAAGGTTTAGTTTATCCAGTCCTTTTTGTTGTTTGGATGATATTGATTGAGAAACTTTTGCTATTATTGCTACTCCAATAATTATAAAAGGCACTGATATAGCTAATACCAAGGAAAGCTCTACACTTGTTCTAATTGTCATGATTATACTTATAATAAACATGACTGGAGTTAATAAAGCTGTTCTAAGAAGTATATTTACAAATTGTTGAATTTGAAATGCATCATTTGTAGTTCTTGTAATCATTGAAGAAATACCAAATTTATTGTATTCAGTGTGTGAAAACTCTTGAGATTTTTTAAATATATCATTTCTTATATCTCTAGTTACTCCTGTTGATATTTTTGCAGAACAATAACCCAATAATACACTACCTACAACTCCTATAATAGAAATAACAACTATTACTATTCCCATTTGTTTTATGTAAGTTGTGTTTTGATTTGCAATACCATTATCAATTATTTTAGCTATTATTGTTGGTATACCTAATTCAACTAATGCAAAACTAAATATAGCCAGTATATTTAATGCTATTAATAACTTATAATTTTTTAAATAATTTAAAATTAATTTCATATTCTACTCCTTTCTTAATTTTTGAGACAGTGTAATTATTATGCAGTAATACTTGCTTTTATAAAAAAAGGAGAAAAGAGTTAGTGCACTCTCTTCTCCAGCATATTCTTTTTAATACACCCTCCGATAAGTCGCTTATATGTTACCATATTTGACAAGTAATGTCAATTCATATATAATTTAAGTTTTTAAATACTTTATTTTATAAAATGATAACAAGCCAGCACATACTTTATACTTGTTTTTTACTATATTCTAATTTTACAAGTTGTTCTAAATTACTAACTTTTTTAAGATTTAAGTTTGTTCTTTGTATTCCAGTTTTAAATAATGGAATTCCTCTACCTAATATTGTTGGCAATACATATACAAAATAATCATCAATTAGATTATCTTTTATAAATAATTCTACTATTTCACTTCCTCCTATTATCCAGATATCTTTTCCTTCTTTTTCTGCTCTAATTTGTTCAATTAGTTTTTTAGGTTCCAAATTTGTATACTTTACATTTTCAGTAACTCCACTAGTAGTCTTTGAATACACATAACATTCTTTCCCTTCATAAAACCATTCATTTGGGCTTAGTTCATTTATTATTTGTGTATATGTTGAATTTCCCATAATAACTGTACCAATTGTATCGTAAAAAGTATTATAGTCTTCTTGTTGAGAATCTGAAGCTACTTCATCTAAAAAAGCTACTCTACCATCTTCTTCTGCTATATAACCATCTAAACTCATTGCAATATAAAGTACTACTTTTCTCATATTTATTACCTCCAAAATTTATAATATAAGTTTTTTATGCTAAAATAAAATTTTCACTCACTTAAAATACCCTATTAAATAAAACTCAAACAGTTTTAAGTAAAACCACAAAAATAAAACATTATTATATCTACGGTTTAATAATTACATAATTTTACAGATAATAAATATATTGAAAATTCTAATTAATCTAAATAAATATTGCTCTAAATTCATACTGGTTCTATAATATAATTAGAAGATATTTATATTATAGAACTAATCTTATCATAATATTTATTAATATCATGAAATCAAGACCTGTGATTGATTTTACTTTTATTGAAAGGTGGTAAACAACATGAAAATTTCAAAAATTGCTACACCAAGCTTTTTACTAGATTTAGACCAGTTAGAAGAAAATATAAATACAATACAACAAATTTGTACAAAGAACAACAAACAGCTCTGGCCTATGCTTAAAACGCATAAAAGCACATATATTGCAAAACTTCAAAAAGATGCAGGTGCTGCTGGATTTCTTGTTGGAACTCTTGATGAAGCTGAAGCTTTGATAAATGCTGGCTTTAAAGATATTATGTTGGCTTACCCTTACATGGGAGATGCAAATATAAACAGGGTAGTAACTATGGCTTCAAAAATAAATTTAATATGTGCTACAGATAATATAGAATGTGCAAAAGCTTACAGTAAGGCTTTTTCTCTAGCTAAAATTGAATGTAAACTACTTCTTATTGTAGATTGCGGATTACACCGTTTTGGTGTTGAACCAGAAAAAGTAGTCGAACTTGCTACTGAAATTTCAAAACTAGAAAGTATAAAGATTGTTGGAATAAGCTCACATCCAGGTCAAGTATATGGTTGTAGTTCTCCAGAAGGTGTGCCAGATGTTTGTATTCAAGAAGATTCTACTATGGAGAAAGCATCTAAATTATTAACTGATAATGGCTTTAATATAGATATTGTAGCTTCTGGAAGCACTCCAACAGTTGAAACTGAGGCTGCTTCTAAAACTATCACTGCTGTAAGACCTGGAAACTATGTATATTATGATGCTATACAAATAGGTCTAGGGTGTGCTACTGAAAAGATGTGTGCTCTTACTGTTGTATGTACTGTAATCTCAAAAAATAGTAATGGCTATTATTTAGTTGATTGCGGAAGTAAATGTCTTGGATTAGATAAAGGTGCACATGGAAATAGTAGTATTGTTGGATATGGTAGAGTTTGTGAGCATCCAGAACTTACTATTGATTCACTTTCAGAAGAAGTTGGTAAAATTAAAGTGAATGGAGAAACTGATATAAAAATAGGTGATAGAATAAGAATTATACCTAACCACTCTTGTTCTACTGCAAACTTAACAAGTAATTTACTAGGCTTTAGAGGAGATACAATAGAAAAAGTCATTGAAGTAGATATACGTGAGAATTCAAAACATATTGTACTTTAAAAATAAAGCCCTAATAAATTTATATTGATATTAACAAAAAAATATATTTAGTTTATTGTTGATTTAAAGGTATTAAAACAAAACATAGAAAGTTTAAAAACATAAAAACTCTAAAAAACATAGAAAATCTAAAAGAAGTTTACCACTATACTAGTAAACTTCTTTTTTAATTAACATATCTTTTTTTTAATTAGTGCATCATCACGATATTATTATGTTAGTTTTATTTAATTTTTACATTACTCCCATAAAAGTAAGTAAGACTCTAACTATTAACATTCCTACAACTGCATCAAATATAGGAACTGCTAATAGTAACATTCTATACTTAGTACTAGTATTAGCTACAAGGACTATTCTAGCATAATGACCAACTAGAGTACCCATTAGCATACATGGCATAATCAAGATAGTTGCTTGTGATGCTGTAATTATACCTTGTGCAAATAAATTTGCGGCTGTAGCTGCTCCTGCTGCCTTAGCAAAGAAAGCCGATATTAAAACTACGACTGATTCTCCAGGTAGTCCAAAAATCCCCATTACTGGACCAAAAACATTTCCTAAAATATCAACTAGACCCGTTAATTGTAGAAATTGTACTATTACATACCCCATTATCATGGCTGGCAATATTTGTTCAATACCTATGTAAAAACCTTTTTTTGCGCCTCCCATAAATGTCTCAACAGCCGTTTTTTTTGGTTTACTATTTACAATTGTGCTTCCAGTATTTTGTTGACTCATATTACGCAGCCTCCTTATTTTTATTCTTTTTATTTTTTATATTTATAATTAGTCTAACTAGATTTGCTCCAAGTACCTTACAGAATATTTCTATAAGTATTATTGGACCTAATGCCAATAATGCTATTGGTAAAAGCGGAGCTTGAGTGTTTATTGTATTTAATATAACTGCTGAACCAGCATATTGATAAGCTACAAATATAGTTCTTTCATCATCTGTTATTTCTCCATTTTCACATAATTCTTTTGTCATTATTGAAGCTACATCTGAACTAGTAAATGAAGATACAAATGCTATACCAGCTATTCCAGGTATCCCAAGTAAAGGTTTAAGCAATGGATTAAATATTTTTGATGCAGCTTTCATCCCTCCCATAGATTCAACTACATCAATAAGCCCTACAGCAAAACACACAGTTGGTATTAAAGTAAGTGCAAATAAAAAACCATCCTTTGCACCAGTTCCACCTTTTCCCATAAAGTCTACACCATCTGATATAGTACCAAATGAGCCAGTTAAATTAGCAAAGTCTAAAGCTTTTAGAAATCCTTGACTATCTTTAAAAATACCAGAAAATAGTATTATCAATACAAATAAAGACATATATCCTTTCCATGTTACCTTATTCTCTCCAGCTGTTGTATCCATATAAAATCCCCCTTTTATATATCAAGTTTATCTAAATTTAAAACAATTGTAGAAATCAATTTTACCCTTTCAAACATAGAATCTACTAATGCGTATTCTCTTGATGTATGATTCCATTCTCCCTTTACTCCAAAAGAACATATCGTAGGAACGTTTGCAATAGTTAAATAACTAGCATCTGAACTTCCTCCAAGTCTCTTAGCATTTATTTCACCAAACCCATTTTCTTTTGATACTGTATTTACAAATTTATGAAACTTCATAACATCATCTGTAGTTTCAAATGGCATCATCTCACTTACAAAGTCAACATGTGTAGAAGTTCCTTCTATGTAAGTATCTTCACATATTTCTTGAATTCTTTTTTTAACGTTTTCCATTTCTTCTACTTTTTCAAATCTAAGGTCTACTTCTATACTACAATCTTCTGGAATAGAATTTGATACTCTTCCTCCTTTAATTATACTTACACTTGCTGTAGTTCCAACTTCAAGATTAGTCAATTTTTGTATTTGTAATATCTTATTAGCCATTTCTTCTATTGCATTTCTTCCACCTTCAAAATCATTTCCTGCATGTGTTTCTACACCTTTTACATGTATATTACACCCGATTCTTCCTTTTCTACCTACACATAAGCTATTATCTACCAAACCAGTTTCCATATTAAATGCACATAGACCACCTTTTGCTTCTTTTAATATAATGTCTCCTCCGTTTGAATCCTTATGTCCTATCTCCTCATCTCCTGAAAAGACTATTTTTATTGGTCTATCTTTGTATCCTATCTTATTTAAAGCTTTGATAACGTATAAAGAAATTACTATTCCACCTTTCATATCTAACACACCTGGACCATATGCTTTTCCTTCCATTATTTTAAATGGATTTTCTCCAAATGTACCTATTTCAAAGACAGTATCCATATGCCCTGAAAAAATTATTTGTTTCTTATTTCTCTTAGAACCAAGTGTACCTACTAATGTACTGCCATTATTTCCAACATCTATTAAATCACAATCTAATCCTTCTTTTTCAAACTCACATTTTAATCTCTCAGCTACTTTATTTACACTCTCTTTACAGTTTGTATAGCTTTCAATATTAACAATCTCTTTCCACAATGAAATTATTTCTTCTCTATTCTCGTCAACAAATTTAGAAATTTCATTTAAATATGTACTCATAATAATCTCCTTTATTTTTGAATAAAATATATTTTTTCCTAAAAGCTAAGTTTATACTTTAGGAAATTTTAAAAGACTAGTCCTTAATTACAAAATAACACAATTATTTTCATCAGTCAACATTTTTTCAGTATATTTTTTATTTTCTGATTTTTCTTTTAATTATTACTTTGTAAAATAAATTGACGCTTTTTATCTACTATTATAAAATGAGGTTATAAATTGATAATTAGTTACAATACTTTCGAAATTTTAAAGGAGGTTTTATGAAATATAAGATTGGCTTTTTAACAACATCTTATTTTATGGCAGATAACTTTAAACAAGCTCTCGAAGAATTAAAAGATATTTGCGAAATTACATACATTGAACTAAAAGGCGAAAACCCTTTCAGTAATTTGCCAAATATATATAATGAACAAGTAGATAATTTTGATGGATTTGTTTGTAGTGGTATAATTCCATATAGTGAAATTATAATAAATATAGAGGATATAAAAGTCCCATTAAGTTTCTTAAAGCTTGATGAAAGAGATTTTTATAAATACTTATTTAAACTATTAAATAGTAAAAGAGAGATTGATTTTACAAAATCATTTATGGATTTTTTAAGAGAAGATAATAACTATTATGACATCTATTCATTGATAGATTCTAAAAACTGTCCATATACAATTAAAGATTTCAATATTCCTCAACCTGTATATGACTTTAAAAAATTAAATGATAAATTATTGGAGATACACTTAGATTTATTAAAAGATAATAAGATTAACCTTTCTATTACTAGAAATTATATAATTAATTGTGAATTAAATAGACTTGGATATGACTGTATTTACATGGTGCCATCTACTGAATCAATCTTAAACACATTTAAATCTGTAATAAACGAAATAACATTAAAAAAATTAGATAAAAATAAATCTGCAACTTGTATAGTCACAATAAATAGCTCAGAGTATATAAATGATGACCTAATATTTAAAAATGATGAGATACAAAATCAAATATACAACACTATCTTAAATTCTTTATCAACAAATGGATTCTATGGAGTTCAAGTCAAAAAAAATGACATGAAAATAGAAATACATACTACTAAAGAAATGCTAAATAATATGACTAAGGACTATACAGAATTTTTTATTTCAGAAGACTTAAAAGAAATTAAGTATAGCTTAAATATTGGTTGGGGAATTGGCAACACAAATATTCATGCAGAGCAGAACGCTCGTCAGGCAAATAGTAAATCAGCTTCTCTAGGTGGAAATTGCACATTTATAGTAAATGACACTAATAATATAATAGGACCTTTATATTCAAATAAAAATTCTAATGACCTTGAAGAAAGTTCAATAGCCAATAAAGTTGCTTCTTTCATTCCTTTATCTAATGTAAATGTATCTAAAATTATGAGTATGATTAATGATAGAAATTCAAATAATGTATCAGCGGAAATATTATCAGACTATATGAATATAACTCTTAGGAGTGCAAATAGAATCTTAAGTATCTTATATAAGGCTGGTATTGCAACTATTGTAAACACAAAGCTGGATAATCAAAGAGGTAGACCAAAGAAAATATACAAAGTTGATTTCTTATCTTTTTTAGATAATATGTAGAGATTGAAGTCTAAATTATTAGCTTTTTTAATAAAAATAACATTTTTCCACTAATTCTCAATAAGCAAAGTTTTTAAATCTGAATATGCAAAATGCCAGAATCCTCATAAACACTATGTTTTTATCAATTCTGGCATTCTTTTTTATTCCGCTATCAGAATTTAAACCAATGATGCTAAAGTAAGCTTTTGCTTTTGCCTTACTTCATCAGCATGAAAAATGTATCTCGAACGTACCTAAAATTCTTTATAGAAAGTAAGTTCATTCCTTACTCATTTTTTGAGAGTTGTTTGTTTTTTTGGTATATTTTATTCCATCCTATTAGTAATAAAATAATAAATACACAGGTATCTATAAAAAGAATAACTGTAACGTTCTTGACAATATTGTAGACAAAAAATATTGAGAATACTTCTACGGATAAAGCTACAAAACATAAAAAGTTCGTCAAATAATCTGCAATAGTGTCACTATAGAAAGCTCGTATTTGTAACCATCTACATATAAATGGGCGTAAAATAAATCTCAACACAACACAAATAATTGGATAGGCATAAATAAATTTTTTATCTACACTGTTGGCTACACCATTATTCCATTGCACAGGAATTTGAGCTGACAGTTTTGGAAATGCTATGATTGCAATTAGCAAACAAGCAATGGTAATAATTCTCCATGTAACATTTCCTCCCCATATATATAAGAAACTTACAGAGTCCAGTTTTTTCTTCAACTTCCTTAATTGTCATTTTTAAACACCACCTTTCGATTTATTGAATTACCTAATATCTTTCTTTTTTATTACTCTAAGTCTTCTTTAATGTTTTATTTCATTATTTGATTCGCCAATATTCCATTATCAATAATACCACACTTTGTAACAATCGCCTCCTTGTGTGCATCTAAAACTTCTTGATTATTATATAAAATACAGTATAAACATGGTTTACAGTCAAGTATTTTTATCATTTTTTTGATTCTATTAAAAAAAGCATCGCAAATAAATGCCATGCCTTTCTATTAATTTAGTCTTTTCATGTCTTTCTCAGTCCAAAAGTCAAATTAGCCTGTCTTATAGTAAAATTGATAAAAGATATAACAGGTGATATAAGATTTTCTATCATATTAAATAATTAATTGCCCACTTCTCACAATCCCAAATTTTATTAACTATATCATTATAAAATTCTGGCTCATGGCATACTAAAATTATACTGCCTTCATATGATATTAAAGCTTTTTTTAGTTCTTCCTTTGCTTCAGAATCTAAGTGGTTTGTTGGCTCATCTAGTATTAATATATTACTAGGATTATTTATAAGTTTACATAACCTTACTTTAGCTTGTTCTCCACCACTTAATATAGAAAGCTTACTTTCTATATGTTGATTAGTCAACCCACATCTTGATAGCATTTTTCTTATTTCATATCTTGTGTATGTTGGAAATTCATACCACACCTCATCAATAAGTTTTTTATCACTTATTTCTTTAACTTCCTGTTCAAAATATCCAACATTTTGTTCTTCTCCTACTTCAATACTTCCACTTATTGGTTTATTTATTCCAATCAAGCTTTTTAATAAGGTTGATTTTCCTATACCATTTGCACCTATTAAAGCTATCTTTTCTCCTCTTTCCATAATTAAATTTATAGGTTTACTTAGTGCTGTTTCATATCCTATAACTAATTTCTTAGCTTCAAATATCATCTTCCCAGATTTTTTGGATATTTTAAAGTCAAAGTGAGGTCTTACTTTTTCTGTTGATATACTTATTCTTTCTATTTTATCTAATTTTTTCTGTCTTGATTTTGCCATCTTACTGGTTGATGCTCTAACTTTATTTTTTGCAATATATTCTTCTAACTTTGATATTTCTCCAATCTGTTTTTCTTGAGCTATTCTTAAATTTCTCTTGTTTTCTTCATACATCTTTTGGAAATTTTCATAATTGCCAATATATCTTGTCAATGTCATATTTTCAAGATGACACACCACATTTACAACACTATTCAAAAACTCCAAATCATGTGATATCAATATGAATGCATTTTCATAATTTTGAAGATATTTTCTTAACCATTCTATATGTTCTTCATCCAAATAGTTTGTAGGTTCATCTAAAAGCAATACATCTGGTTCATCTAACAATAGTTTACCTAATAGTACCTTTGTCCTTTGACCTCCGCTCAATTCTGAAACATCTCTATCAAGTCCAATATGTCTAAACCCAAGACCTAAGGCAATTGAATCTATCTTTGAATCAATATTATAAAATTCATTGTTATTTAAAAAGTCTTGTATATTTGCAACTTTTTCAAGAGACTTATTTATCTCATGTTCATTCATTTCTCCCATTTTACTGTATATACTATCCATTTCACTTTCCATATCAAAAAGTTCCTTAAAAGATTCTCTTAAAATATCTTTTATTGTATTACCTTTTTCTAGTTTAGTATGTTGATCCATATATCCAACTCTTACTTTGCTACTCCATTGTATATCACCACTATCTGGAATCAGTTGACTTGTTATTATATTCATAAATGTAGACTTTCCCTCGCCATTTTTTCCAACAAGACCTACATGTTCCCCTCTTAACAGTCTAAAAGATATGTCTTTAAATAATGTTCTATCCCCAAATCCATAACTTATATTATTTACATTTAAAATACTCATTGTTCTATTCCTCTTCTTAAAATTTAGAAATTCCTCAATGAAATCATATCATTTAAATAGAGTATACCTCAAGTTCATAAACAAATCTGTATTAATTTTGTACGAAAAAAGAGACTTTGTTAAAAAGCCTCTTCTTAATCTTTTGTTATATAAATCTATCTTTAGAACATTAATATTCTATTTTCAATCACTTTTTTCTTCTCTTATTATTCGTCTTATACTATGCTCTGTTAAATAATAGTCCTTTGTAAGTTCTTTAACAGAAATACCTTTATTATACTTATCAAATATTTCTTTATTTCTTTTTTTCAAGATATTTCTTGAACCACTATTTTCACCCCAAGCTTTTTTATTTTCAGACTTTCGTGGTATATATAAATAACTACCATCTGTATATTCTTGAATTAATTCAAGTATCTCTTCTGGCAATATATTTTGTGCTTTTTCATACTTCATAGTACTCTGCTCCCATCTACATTTTAAATTGTAAATAAAAGCAAAGACTGCACAAAAACAATTTAGCCTAAATATTATCTTGATTTATTAGGCTCTAAACAAAGTTTTATTGCAATTGCATTTTGCAGTCTTTGCTTAGAGCCAACTGAAATTATAATATCGTTACTCTCTTTCATATTACAAACTCCCTTTCTATCTAATTTAAACTATTACATATTACTAGCTTTAGCTATTATATCTTTTGAAAATCTAACAGCTTCAGATATCTCTTGCTCATCTGGATGACTTTGAGACTCTTCATGACCTTTTAATTGCTCACGAATATGTTCATTTTCAGGATGAAGTTTTATCATTTCTTCATATTTCACCTTTAAACCTTCTGCAATCTTTCCTTGGCATATAAATGACCCAACTATTTCATTATCCTTTGAAAAGACATCTTTCACTTTGTCCATGATGTTAATTCCATAATTTCCCTTTGTACTTGCTCCCATTGTTCCAAATAAAGCTAGCTTTTTGTTATGAATATTTTCAAAGACTAGTTTTGAATTTTTATCACAAATTCCTTTATCCACCCAATATCCTAAGAATATTATATCATATTTTTCATAGTCAACATTATTATCAATTACTTCACTGATATTTTTAATTTCTTTTTCGCCTTGAATTGCATCATATATAGATTGAGCAATTTTTTTAGTATTTCCAGTTAAACTTGAATATAAAATTAAACTTTTCATGATATATCCTCCTATATATTAAGTATTTATCTAAAATTTCTTAATACCATTAAATTTTTAATCACTATAAGATTTTATTAATCTAATATACAACCAAATTGAGAATGTGTCTGCAATGCATCTGCACATTTTTTATTGCAGTAGCAACACTTCTTAATATCATCTACTCTTCCTTCTCTTACTTTCTGCAACCAATCACTGTCTGCCAATAGTTGTCTCGACATAGCAACCATATCTACTCTGTTATTTGATATAACATTTTCTATGAAGTCTGGACTAGATAGCTTACCAACACCACAAACTGGAAGGGTTGTGTGTGTTTTAACTTCATCAGCTAAATACAAAAAGCATCCTTCATCTTTAAAATAAGGATGATTATTGACTGGTATGGTGTCTTCTAGTTTGGAATGATTTGCTAATGTTACATGAAAGCTATTTACACCAAGTGATTCAAATTTTTTTACAAAATGCTCTACTTCAGAAAATAAAACTCCTGCATTACCATAATGAGGATTTTCTTGTCTAACTGCAAGCTTATAATCTATTGGAATATCCTTCATGTCATTACGAATACTACTAATTATTTCACTTGCAAATCTACTTCTATTATCATAGCTTCCACCATATTCATCAGTTCTATTATTGTATATACTGGATGAAAAGCTTCCTATAAGTCTATCTCCATGAATTTGAATCATATCAAATCCTGCTTTTTTTGCATTTAATGTTGTTACCCTAAACATCTCTATAATATTTTTTATTTCCTCTTTTGGCATATTTGTTACATAATCATTTACTCCATCATCCATAATTTTTTTTATTTCATCATGTGAAGTAATTCCCAATTTCATGGTATTTCTGATTAAATTCATGTCATAATCTGAACAAAATATTTGTGCTGAAACTTTCGCCCCTGAATCATGTATTGCATCTACAATTTTTTTGTACTCTCTAATTCCATCTTCATTTGATAAGCTTAGAGCCATTTTATGAAAACTAGGTCTAACAGATACATCTCCTATCGTAATCAAAGCTACACCTGATTTAGCAATTTTACAAAACTTGTCAATTCGTTCTTCCAAATTAAGACCCATACTTGTAGGTGCAAAAGATACTCTATTTTTTAATTCTAAATTTCCAATTTTAATTGACTTTAATAAGTTGCAATACATCCTATTCTTCCTCCACTGTTGCCTTTATATCTTTTACTGTATGTAATTTTTTTACTAGGTCTTTGTATTCTTCATCCAAAAACTCTTTTTTTATATTACTATCCCACTTTGAAAATATGTTTTTTATATCTCCTAGTACTTCTTCACCCTTATCTGTTACTCTCAATTGAAAAGCTCTACTATCATTAGGATTTTGAATCTTTTCTATGTAACCATCTTGTTCTAATCTAGATATAGTTCTTGTAGTATGAGCTTTATCCACCTCGAATTCTGTAGAGACATCATTCAAAGAACAATTCCTATTCTTGTTGATATAAATTAAATAAAAATATAAACCATTCGTAAGCTTATATGGCTTTAGACATTTTTCACAATAAAGTTTAAAGTTCCTTTGAAGATAACAAATAATATACGACAAACTCTCATGCTGTAACTTTTTAAAATCCATTTTTAATTTCCCCTCTATAATTCTAATACAATATATTTGACTATATCAACTATATTATATTAAATCCTTGATACAGTCAAGAATATTTTGCCTTATAACTGTATAATTTTATACTCCCTTATAAAATTATCATAAAATATAATTGTGGTTTAGTTAGAATTTGTAATTTTTTATATACATCATACATAAATATATTTTATATAAAAGTTTATATTTTCAAACAAGAAATTTTTCGAAAATTGTCTAAATTCAGTAAAAATATGGTAATATATACATAAGCAATATAAATCTATAAAAGGGAGTGTTACATATGATATCTAATAAAATGCAAACTTTAGTTGCAAACAGCTCTGTTATAAGAGCCATGTTTGAAGAGGGAAAAAAACTCTCCGATATGTACGGAGAAGAAAATGTTTTTGATTTTAGTATAGGAAATCCAAGTGTTGAGCCTCCAGAAACTATTAAAGCAGTTATAAGCGATATTTTAAATGAAGAATCTCCAAATCTAGTTCATGGATATATGAACAACTCAGGATACGAAGATGTAAGAGATGCTATTGCCAAGCACATAAATAAGAAAAATGGATTAAACCTTACAAGAGATAACTTAATTATGACTTGTGGTGCTGCTGGTGGTCTAAATATTATTTTAAAAACTCTTTTAAATCCTGATGATGAAGTTATTGCTTTTGCACCATATTTTGGTGAGTATAAAAATTATACAGAAAACTATGATGGAAAGTTAATAGAAGTCCCTACAAATATAGAAACTTTTGAACCAGATTTAGATGCTCTAAAAAATGCTATTACTCCAAAGACAAGAGCTCTAATAATAAACACTCCAAACAATCCTACTGGTGTTATTTATTCTGAAGAATTGCTAAAAAATCTTGGAGAGTTACTAGACACAAAACAAAAAGAATTTAATACAAATATATATTTAATTTCTGATGAACCATATAGAGAAATAATTTATGATGGTGCTAAAGTTCCTTGTATATTAAAATACTATAAAAATTCATTTATAGGATACTCTTATAGTAAATCATTGTCTCTACCTGGTGAACGTATAGGATATATTGTGGCTAATGGCGAAATGGATGATTTTGATGATGTTATGTCTTCATTAAATGTTGCAAATAGAATACTTGGATT
Organism: Clostridioides sp. ZZV15-6597; assembly: GCF_020657815.1. NCBI lineage: Bacteria > Bacillati > Bacillota > Clostridia > Peptostreptococcales > Peptostreptococcaceae > Clostridioides > Clostridioides sp. ZZV15-6597. The sequence continues at coordinate 17,091 of NZ_JAGWCT010000055.1, forward strand.
TGTAAATGCTCCTTCTCTTTTTCAAAGAGTTATTGCAAGAAGCTTAGATGCAGAAGTTGATGTAAATATTTACAAGAAGAACTTTGACCTTTTATATAATAGCTTAATAGAAATGGGATTTTCTTGTGTTAAACCTAGTGGTACATTCTATTTATTCCCAAAAGCTCCAATTGAAGATGATAAAAAATTCTGTGCTGATGCTAAACAATTTAATTTACTATTAGTTCCGGGCTCTTCTTTTGGTTGCCCAGGACACTTTAGAGTATCATATTGTGTATCTTATGATAAGGTTAAGAGTTCCCTACCAGCATTTGAAAAATTAGCTAAATTGTACAATTTAAAATAATTAAATAAATATAATTACAAATAATTAGCTACCTTAGTGTAGAATTTTATATTCTATATTAAGGTAGCTTATAATTTTATATCTTATGTTTATATACCATTTTATACCAATGTACTTGAATATTGTAGTTTATAGTACTAATATAAATTACAAGGAGGTGTTTGATTTGAAAAAAGGTTATGTTTATATAATACTAACTACCCTATTTTTTAGTTCAATGGAAATTAGTCTAAAAACAGTTACAAATGACTTTAATCCCTTACAAATAACTTTATCAAGATTTTTTGTTGGTGGCTTAGTCTTACTACCTTTTGCTATAAAAAGATTAAAATCCCTTAGTATTTCTATTACAAAATCAGATTTAAAATACTTTGCTTTTCTAGGCTTTATGTGTGTTGTAGTAAGTATGTCATTGTACCAGTTAGCTGTACTAAACACAAAAGCATCTGTAGTTGCTGTTTTATTTAGTTGTAATCCAGTATTTGTAATGCTTCTAGCTTATTTAATTCTAAAGGAAAAAATCTATAGGCATAATATAATTTCACTTATATTAGAAGTACTTGGAATTATAGTTATTATAAATCCACTGCATACAAGATTAACTTTTAGTGGTATATTCTTAACACTATCTTCTGCCATTATTTTTTCAATGTACACTGTTTTTGGTAAAAGAAAAACCTTAAAATTTGGTGGAATAGTTGTGACTTGTTTCAGTTTTATATTAGGTAGTTTAGAAATGCTTGTATTAGTTCTATTTACTAAGATTAATTTTATATCAAATATGTTAAATAAAAATGGGCTCCATGTATTTGCAAATATACCTATTTTTAGTGGTTATACCTTACACAACATACCTACTATGATTTACGTATTTGTATTTGTTACAGGTGTTGGTTATGCACTTTATTTTATGGCAATGGAAGCTACATCTACTAGCCTTACATCTTTAGTATTTTTCTTTAAGCCTGTAATATCTCCAATACTGGCATTACTAATTCTTAAAGAATTTATTCCTATTAATATGATTATAGGAATTCTATTGATAGTGATTGGTTCAATAGTTTCTATTATACCTACAATAATGGCTCAAGCTCATAATAAACATATTGAGTCATTATATAAAAGTCAGCAATAAATCATCACATAAAAAATATACATAAGATTAAATTGATTAGTTTTACACACAATATAAAAGGTTGTGTCTCAAAATGAACTTTTTAGTTCATGAGGCACTCTTTTTGTATGAAATCAAATATATTTTTATCATTTCAACAATGAAAAAGAGGCTTATCTCTATTTTGAGACAGCCCCTTAATGTTTTTATATAAATTTTTTATTTTGCTAAGTTTTGTAAAAAGCTATAAGTTTGTGGACAAGCTGCTTTTAATTTACTATTTGTGTCTTGATTCAAGTAGTAATATGCGAATGCTTCAGCAAAGAATTCTTCTGGATATACACCTAAATAATTTACATTTCCTAAAGAACGTCCTTCTTTAGCAAATATTTGTTTAAATTGTGCTGATTTAGAAATATCATTCAATGCAAGATGGTCTACTGCATGTGCTGTTTCATGTAATTCTAAGTTTATTGCATCATGACCTTTACCTTTGTTACTAAATCCTATTCTAAGAGCTACTGTACTTCCACCTAAACCAGGAACATCATCCCAAGTTTTACCAGTATTTTCCCATCCCTTAGGAACTACACCTTTTAAATAAGCATATTCTTTTTCATCTGTTAATTTTCCACTCAATAATTTTATTTTTAAGTTATCTTGTTTTAATACATTTAGATATTTTCCATCTATATTTGCAAGTCTATTTATCATAGCATTAGCTTCATTTTTATCGTAATTTCCACTTGGAAGAACCACTATTTGACTAAGTGTTTCTTTATTGTTTTGTAAAGTTGCACTATCTGCATGTGCACTTACTGGAACTGAACTTATTAAGAATATTGATATTATAGCGATTAATAATTTTTTACTTGTTTTCATATTATTCCCTCCTTTGAGTTAGGCCGGGAGTAATAAATTTCAAAATAAAAAAGATACCCAAGAGTATCTTTGTATATACAAAAAGAAATTTTTACTCTTTTCGGCAACTGGCTGGCATAGTTTACTTAAACTTTAGCCCCTATAGCTTTGCGTGACTAGGTTTCCCTAGTTTTGCCTCATTTAATTTTATATTTATATTATATCTTATATCCTTCTCTTTGTCTATAGTTTTCTGGATTTTTTTTCTAAAAAACGATTATTTTTTTACATAATACTCCAAAAAAAAATATCTTCTAACAATATTCTCACTTAAGAATATTGTTTTAGAAGATATTTTTTAATATTACTTATATTTTTATAATGTTAGGGTCTAATTGATGTTTTTCTTTCTTCTCAATATAATAAGTCCTACAATAGCTCCTAACCCCAAAAGTATTTCTACAGTAATTGTAGTACTATCCCCTGTCTTTGGTGGCACTGGTGGATTTACTACAGTATTATCTTTTACTGTATTATTCTTTTCCTGTGGCACTGGTGGGTTTACTACCTCTGGTATTGGAACAATTTGTTTAACAGGCTTTTCTATTGCATCTTCTGATGGTGGTATTGGTGGATTTACTGCCTCTGGTATTGGTGGATTTACCACATTTTCTGATGGTGGTACTGGTGGATTTATTGTTGCTTCCTCTGTATCAGATGGTCTTGATGGTTTACTTGGCTTATCTGTACTTGGTGGCACTGGTGGATTTACTGTTGGTTCATCTGTATCTGGTGGTGCTGGTGGATTTACTGGAATATTTTCTTGTTTTACATTTTCTATATTTCCAATATCCACAATTTTACCAATATTTTTTCTATCAATTTCCACCTTTATTTTATCCTTTAATTTTTCATATCCACTTGGAGCCATGGTCTCCACTAAATAATATATTCCTGGATTTTTGACACTAGATTCAATTATACCATCTTCATTACTAACTAAATCCTTAACTACTACTATTCCAAATGTATTTTCCAAATTAAACTTTGCACCTTCAAGAGCACTTTTATCTGAATTGTCTACCTTTTTAGCTTCAAAAGCATACCCTTGTTTAGTAGTTTCTACTCCAGGAGGACTTGAACCATTAATCTGAGCTACATTTTGTATAGTCTCTCCTACTTTTACATCTGTAAAATCTGCATCAAATGTAACCCAACCTTGTACAGGTTCACCTTCTTTTATCTGCTTAAATTCATATTTATTTACTAATCTTATAGTATTTTTCCCATCTCCAGCTTCTTTTTTAAGTTCAAGATTATCAGAGTATTTTATATTAGATATTTTTAATGCTGGATTTACTTCATCTAAAATATTTACTTGCCCTGCATCATAAACACCATAAGTTGACATGTTTATTTTATACTTAACTATTTGGTTATCATTGCCATCTAATACCTTTTTATCAACCTCTTTTTTGGCACTTATTAATCCAGAGTTCTTCTTAAAACTTATCTCGTCTCTTTTATCTACTTGACTATTATTTGCATCAAGAACAGCTCTATTTGTATAACTATCTTCAATACTAATAACTTTTAATGTATATGCTATAAAAAACTTTGATTCAACTTCTTCTTCACTAAGATTAATTGTAAATCCAGTTATAACTTTTTCTACTTGCCCACTTTCATTTCTTTTTTCTTCTGTTTTATATGAAATATTATTTGCAATTTTTTCTTTACTCCAAGGAGTCCAGCCACCATTCATTGGAACTTCTACAACTCTAAAATCATGCCCAGCTTCTCCAGCAGTAGTTAATCTCATACCTTCTGGTATATTGTCTGTTATAACCACATTACTTATTGGTGATTTGTCATCATTTATTGAAATTTGATAGTTGATTACTTGACCTACTTGAGTAATATTTGTTGCTCCTGAATGTCCCTTAGTCAAAAGATAATCATTTCCCCTATCAAATACACTTACAGTAGCATCATCTTCTTGCAATTTCTTACCAGCAGATTCTAATCTAGCTATATTCTTATATTTGTTACCATGTTTCGCATTTTCATCACTAATTCTAGCCTTATACTTAACAGTATACGCTTTATCTATATCTCCAAAATTAACTGAAATAGAATTTTCACCTTGTTCAATATTAAAATCACTTACTTCTTTTCCATTGCTTGCCACTACACTTACAGAATCTTTTATTAATGTCATTCCTTCAGGAAGCTCATCATATAAAGTAATGTCTTTTAATTCTTCCTCTTTTTCATTTACTTGTATACTATAATTTACATCTTTATTTTTAACTGGCATAAATACAGTAGTTGACTCTCTTCCTTCAACAAGCTTTTTAAGTGTTCCTTTAGCTTCTTCAATGTCTTCTTTATCGCTAGGCTTTATTTCTATATCTACATCTCCACTTCCACTTTCTATCTTTCCAGTAGTTTCAATATGAATTTTTGCACTTGTCTCTTCATCAACTTTATTCACATATGCTTCTAATCCAATTTTTCCTTGCATTACACTTTGACCATTGGGTAATTCTCTAAATGTAAGTGTATACTCTCCATTACTATCTGTTTTATCAAAACATTCACTTGTATAATCTAAATTAACTTTGTTAAACACATCTGGAACCTTAAAAGTTATTGAGTCACCTGCTTGTATCCCTTTTGATGTTGGAGTATAAGTTAATTTAAATGTAATTTTTTTCATTGACTCTGTTTCTATTGTATTATTATTAATTTTTACAACAAATCCATACTCTTCATTAAGTTCTTCTTCTAAAGTTTTAAGTAAATTTTCATCCTCTATTGGAGTTTGCTGTGGCTTCTTATTTTCTTCTTGTTTATCTCCTTCTGGAGTCTGTTCTGGTTTTTTATCTTCTTCTTGTTTATCTCCTTCTGGAGTTTGTTCTGGCTTTTTATTTTCTTCTTGTTTATCTCCTTCTGGAGTCTGTTCTGGTTTTTTATCTTCTTCTTGTTTGTCTCCTTCTGGAGCTTGTTCTGGATTCTTATTTTCTTCTTGTTTATCTCCTTCTGGAGTCTGTTCTGGTTTCTTATTTTCTTCTTGTTTGTCTCCTCCTGGAGTCTGTTCTGGCTTCTTATTTTCTTCTTGTTTTCCATCTCCAGTTGGTGAATTATTTGAATTACTTTGGATAGACCCACTTCCTTCTAATTCTGACGCATAAGATACAGCTGGATATATTGTAGTAACTATCATACTTAAAATCATAATTAAACTGATTAATAATGCCTTCTTATTTCCTTTCCTCATATAGATTGCTCCCCTCTAATCTATTCGCACTTTTGTAAAGTTCTATAAATACATAATATAATTTAATTTCTTTTATCAAAAAACTATACAAAAAAAGCTATGAAATAAATAAAATTTATATTCATAGCCGGTTGCACCACTGACTCTATATATCCATAAGGTGCCCAGTAATAGGATATACTTCAACGTCTCTATAATTTTTTTATAAAAATAATTAAAAATTATTATATTCAAATTAAATACAGTTATATATCTATTATATTATGTCTATATTTTATTGTCTATATTTTTTACATTTTTTCCCTTTATTTTTTAATCATCATTAAATGAAATCTTTATCTACAACAATAACACAATTATATTCAGGATTCATCTCCTTAACTAGTTTTGTTATATCTTCTTTTAAATCTTCTTCTGACATACCTTTGGAGAATTCAGAAGGATTAACTACTATATCAAAGACTAAATTCTTCTTACTTCCTTTTCCAACTATCCTAAAGTCATGCATAGATTTTATAAGGCTGTTTTTCTTAAGTATTTCTTCAAGTTCTCTTTTTGCTGATATAACCTCCTCATCATCAAGACATATAGGGTCCATATGAATTACCAAATATATATCCAACTTTTCAGATATTTCTCTCTCAGCAGTATCTATAATTTCATGAATTTCCATTATATCGATATTCGACGGAATTTCTGCATGTATAGATGCAATACATCTTCCAACTCCATAATTATGGATTATTAAATCATGTGTACCTATTATATGTTCATAAGATAATAATAATTCTAAAATAGATTTGACCATTTCTTCATCTGGAGCTTCTCCAAGAAGAGGATTTATAGTATCTTTTACAAGAGAAAAGCCTGCATAAAGAATTACTAATGATACTACAATACCTACATATCCATCTATAGGCAAATCAGTAAATCTCGCCAAGATAAAAGATATAACTACACAGCTTGATGTAAATACATCTCCCAAAGCATCTAATGACACTGCTTTTAATGCTGATGAATTAATTTTATTTCCCATAAATTTATTAAAACGGCTCAACCATATTTTAACCATTATAGATGCAATTAAAAGTATAAGTGGCACTAATTCAAACTTTATAGGAACTGGATTTGTTATTCTTTCTATAGACGATTTCACAAATTGAAGTCCAACCAACATAACCATAAATGCTACTATCAATGCTGATAGATATTCTATTCTACCATGTCCAAAAGGATGTTCTTTGTCAGCTGGTTTACTTGCTAGTTTAAACCCTATCATAGTTATTGCTGAAGATGCCATATCTGAAAGATTATTAAATGCATCTGCCATTATAGCTATACTTGATGTAAGCATACCTATAGAGACCTTTACTATAAATAAAACTAAATTAGATATTATACCTACTATTCCTGCCACATAACCATACTTATTTCTAACAACTTTATCTTGAACATTCTCACTATCTTTGATAAATGTTTTGACTAGGATTTTTGAAAACATGAAACTTACCTCCCTGTCTTTTATTTTGTTAATAAACTCGAAACTTTATATCTTTACTTATGATAACACAATTTAGATATAAAATTCTTTAAACTTGCCCTATATCAGTAAAATATTCTTAAATTTCTTTTCTTATAGTTAATATGAAGTAGTTTTATATATCTGACTAAAATTAATAGGTTTAATAAAATTGGCCCTAGATATTTTATACTTTTATCTAGAACCAATATTATTATTTTATACCAACTATTTTATTTAACATAATTGAACCAGTTTCTGGACTTTCAAATTCAATTGTAACATTTTTTATATTAGATAAATTTATATTTTTAAACTTGTCAAGTGGTATTACTGTATCACTTATTGGAGTATATCTTGACCAAAATTCCATAAACTTCCCTTCTACATATTCATCTTTTATAACTTCTCCTTCAAAATACTTCATAGCAGATACTTTATCATTTTCTACAATGATACTACTTTCTTTTCCCTTAGAATCAACTAAGCTAAGTTTGAAAGAAACTACATTATCTTTATTATTTAATTTACTAGGAGAGTTTAATGCCCATCTAAACTTTAGTGCAGAATAAGCTCCTAAGTTATTATTATTTAAAGGTAGTTCTATTTTTCCACTTTCAGATTTCCAATCAACTTGTAACAAGTCTAAATTTTCATTCACTCCAGTATTGATAAATATTTTTGCAGTATCTTTGTTCAGTCTCTCTGATTCAACTAATTCTTTTGTATCAACATTACTTGAATTTATATTTTTAAATGTCTTTTTATTAAATAATTCTACAGATTCACTATATTTAACTTTATTTAAAGTTTGATATCCATACATTTTATAAGGCAATGCTTTTTTATTGAAGATAGGTGATTCACTACTATCAAACCCAAAAATAGATTTCATATAGTCAACTACATAATTAGAGAAAAAATCTCTATGTTCTTCTTCTCCTAATTTCTCAGGATAAGTTCCATTAGTAGTCTGTGGCTTAGAAAACTCTTTTTCTCCTAAAACTGAGTTGTATGCATTATGATTTCCGCCCACTAGATAAGTTAGTCCCAATGGGCTTTTTCTATTTTTATCTAAAGATATATCATAAAAAATATCATCTCCACTATGAACAACATCTCCATCATACTCTGAAACTATTATTGCTGTTGGTATATCAGGAAATTTTTCTATCGGACTATTATATGCTGGTGTAAGTGATATAATTCCTTTTATCCCTTTAAATCCTTTTTGCATTTGGTCTTCTGCTATTTTAATTACCCCTGAACCTGCTACAGAGTGTCCTATAAGACCAATATTATTTAAATCAACTTTATCTTTAAGATATAATCCAAATCCATTTTTCTTACCTTCGTTTACGTCTTTAAAAGTTTGTATATATGTTTGAGCTAAATGAGTTATTCTTTCATTTTCCACTGGTTCTCCATACTTAAAAGTATAATTCACTGAGGTATCAATAGATACTCCTATGATACCATTTCTTGCTAAATCCTCAGTAAGATATTTAAATCCATCTTCAAAGTCATTTTCTCCGTCTCCATGTTGTCCATGAAAGATTAATACTACAGGTGCTTTTTCTTTTATATTTTCAGGTACTGATATTATTCCTTCCATATTAAATGGTATAGATTTACCTCTTATAACCATTTCTGATGTTCCTAAATTAAATTTATTAGTCTCAACCTTATTATTACTATTTTTTGTGGAGTTTATTTTATATGATATTTTTTCATTCGACACTACATCTGAATTAGATTTATTTGTACAACCCACAAGAAAAGCACTTACCACTATTATGGATAAAATTATACTGACCCACTTTTTAAACTTCATAAATATTTTCCTTTCTATATATCCCTTTAGATACAATTTTAAAATTTTTATTAATTGTATTTATTACTTAACATTCACTTCTTAATCTTTCTGTTATTATAATCTATATCCACTTCTTACTCATATAAATATAAAATAATATCATAAACAAATTCTCTATTATATTTTTCATAATACTAGTTATTTATATACATCTTAATTGACAACTTTTATTTATTAAGTAGCACAGAAA
>NZ_JAGWCT010000056.1:0-25502 GCF_020657815.1 Clostridioides sp. ZZV15-6597
ATATTAAAATGATATTAATCAAACAAAAACATTTATAATAATAGTATATCTTACAGAAAAAGAATGTAATTTGTAGAATTAAAGCTGGTTAATCAAATTAAAAATTTAAAGAAATTATAGGGAGGTTATAATCTTATGGAAAACGTTATTACAGGTCTAAGTAAAGGTGCAGAGTGGTTTATTGGTTTATTTCAAAAGGGAGGAGAACAATTTGTAGGTCTTATTTCAGGCACTCTTCCAACATTAATTGTTTTAATGGTAGCTATTAACTCATTGATTAAAATAGTTGGTGAAGAAAGAGTAAATAAATGGGCTTCTAAACTTGGAAGAAATGCTTTTACAAGATATACTTTACTTCCATTAGTGTCAGTATTTTTCTTAGGAAATCCTATGTGTTATACATTTGGTAGATTTCTAAAAGAGGAACATAAAGCAGGATTTTATGATGCAGCTGTTTCATTTGTACATCCAATTACAGGACTTTTCCCACATGCAAATGCAGGAGAACTTTTTGTATGGCTAGGTATTTCAGCAGGTTTAACTACATTAGGTAAGGAAACAACTACATTAGCATTATGGTATTTTATAGTTGGTCTAATTGTGATTTTTATAAGAGGTGTAGTAACAGAAAAAATGTATGCATTTTTAACAAGAAAAAATAAAGTAACAGATAAGGCTTAGGAGGGATTTAAAATGGATGAAAATAGAATATTAAAAATAGAAAAGGGAACTTCTGGTTGGGGAGGACCTTTGTACATAAAAAAAGAAGCAACTAGAAATAAAATATTGTCAATGACTGCTGGTGGTATTCATGAAGTGACATTAAAAATAAAAGAATTATTGGATTGTGAGGTTATAGATGGATTTAAAACTGGAATTCCTGATGAAGAGGTGGCAGTAGTTATTATTGATTGTGGGGGAACAGCAAGATGTGGGGTTTATCCAAAGAAGAAAATACCTACAATTAATGTAAATCCAGTTGGAAAAACAGGCCCTTTAGCAAAATTTATAACTGAAGAATACTATGTATCAGATGTTAATACTAATTGCATAAGTATTGTAGATGGGGAAGAAACACCAAAAAAATCTCAAGAAAATAAAAATGAAAGCCAAAGTTCTATTAGAAAGCCTGATAATTACAATGAAGTAAAATCAAAAGCTCAAGAAGAATATGCGAAGAAAAACATAATACTTTCTATTGGACAAGGAGCAGGACAGGTAGTATCAAAGTTTTATGATGCAGGGAGAGATACTATCCAAATGATAATGAACAACGTAATACCATTTATGGCATTTGTAAGTATGCTTATGGGAATTATATTGGCATCTGGGTTAGGTGATTGGATTGCAAAGGTAATATCACCACTTGCAGGAAACATTGGTGGCTTGTTAGTTATATCAATAATTTGTACACTTCCATTTTTATCACCTATATTAGGCCCTGGAGCAGTTATAGCACAGGTAGTAGGTACTCTTGTAGGAACACAAATTGGTCTTGGTGCAATACCAGCATATTTAGCACTTCCTGCTTTATTTGCAATAAATGGGCAAGCTGGTTGTGACTTTGTCCCAGTAGGATTGAGTTTAGGAGAAGCAGAACCAGAAACCGTGGAATATGGTGTACCAGCATTATTTTACTCTCGTTTAATAACTGGGCCAATATCTGTCATTATTGCGTATGGAGTCGCAGTATTTGCATTGAGATAGTATTTAATATTACTATAAAATTTAAACTTGATTAATAAAATTGTAAATACAAACTTAAGCTAGTCAAAATTTTAGTTAATGAAAGACTAGCTTTTGTATTATTAATTAGGAGTGATTATTGATTTAGATTAATACTAAATTTTCCTCTAGCAAAGTGAAATTTTATGTATTAATTTGGTTTCAAGTTTGTACTAGAATGAAATCAAGGAGGAGATACAAAATGAATGTAACTGAGAAAATTCCTTCTATTGACCGCAAAATATTTAAGATATTGATTATGTGTAGTAAAAAAGAGTTTGTAAGTATTAATTCAATAGCAGACGAATTGAATGTTACAACTAGAAGTGTAAGAACATATATAAAGCAATTGAATAAAGATTTAGGAAGTGACATAGCAATAATAAAATATATAAAAGGTCAAGGCTATAAATTAGAGATAAAAGATAAGCGAATACTCAATAAGATTATTGATGTGAATAAAAAAAGTGTATTTTCATTAAATTCAAAGGAAGATAGGGCAGAGTTTATACTAAATTATTTGATAGAACTAGATGGATTTATTACACTGGATAGTCTAGCAGATGAGATGTGTATAGGAAGAACTACCTTGGTAAATGACTTTCAATATGTAGAAAAGGTATTAAATTCTTATAATTTGAATTTAGTAAAAAAGCAAAATACAGGAATGAAATTACATGGCAGTGAACTTGATATTAGGTTACTTATATTAAATCAGTTGTATAAAGACTCAAGAAAAGATTTAAATAATTCTAAGTACTTTAAATGTATTAAAAAAGAAGAAATTGTAAATTTAGAAGAAGAATTATTGACTTTATTTAAAAATAATAATTTTTATGTTACAGATGAAATGCTCAGAGAAATTTTTAATTATATAGTAGTTTTGATGTATAGAGTAAAAGAACAGAAGATAATAAAAGAGTACGATGTAAAATTTGATTTACTTAAGTCATATGATGAGTATCTTATTGCTAGGGGAATAAAGAATATTTTATCAGAAAAATTTGAACATATTTTAAATGATGAAGAAATTATTTATTTAACTATACCATTAGTAAGTGGAAATGCACCAGCATCAGAATGTGCTTTAAATAGTAGTAGAATTAATAAAAATATTGATGATTTAATGGAAAGCATATTTAATCAGATATATGTTGATATGGGTATTTTTATAAATGAGGATGAATTAAGGGTAGGACTTGGATATCATCTTAGTTTTACACTAAATAGGCTATTATTTAATATAAAATTAAAAAATGTCTTGTTAGAAGAAATCAAACAAAACTATATACTTCCATTTAAGCTGGCACAAATAGCAGGAAAAGTAATAGAGAAAAAATATAATCTAGAAGTCTCAGAGGATGAAATTGGTTATATAGCAATTCATTTCAGTGGATATTTAGAAAGAAATAGTAGTAGATTTTATTCAATTAAGAAAATAGCAATTATATGTGGGACAGGTCTTGGAACAGCAAAACTATTAAAAATAAGAGTTGAAAAGTTGATAGGAAATAATCCTAAAATTGATACTCTTTCAAGTTTTAACTTGAGAAATATTAATTTAGATGAATACGATATAGTTTTTACAACTATTGATTTAGATACATCAAATATAAATACAATAGTATTAAAAATCAATACAATATTTGATGAAAATAAATTGAGGGAAGAATTAAAAACAGTATTATGCCTAAGAGAAGGCAACATAGATACTACTGATTCTCCAAATTTACTAATAAATAATTTATTAAATGAAAATAACTTTATGATATTAAATGAAAAAACGATACTTGCTTCCTTAGAGAAAATGATGGACAATCTTGTGGATTTAGGATGTATTGATGATAATTTTAGAAAAAATATAATCAAAAGAGAAGAAAAATCTCCTACAGTTTTTGATAAAGGTTTGTTATTTCCTCATGCTGTAAATGAAAAGTCAGATAAATTTTTAATGGCAGTTGGGATTTTAGAAGAGCCAATAGTTTATGCAAATAGAAGTATAAAAATAATACTTATGACGATGTTTCCATGTGAGGACAAGGTGGATTCAGATTTATTGGTAAAGATTTATGAAGAAGTTTTAAAAATAGGACAAAATGTAAAATTAACAAATAAGATAAGTAAATGTAGAAGCTTTGTAGAATTTAAAAAAGTGTTGATTGAGAATATTATATAGGGTTTGTATAGGATTTAAAAAACAAATTAATTTATGAAAGGTGTGTAAATATGAAACTACTTATAATTTTATTTGTTGTTTATGTTTTAAATACTTTATTTGTAATGAAACAAAATAAACTATATTTCAAAGCTTTAAATAAAGCTAAAAAAATGGGCGATATAGTGTCTACAGGAAAAAAGAAAAGTTATTTTTCTAAAGGAAGTATAGCTATTATATCTTCAGATTCAGAGGGATTTATAAAGTGTGGAGAAATTTTAAAAGGTCGCACAGTAATGGCTAAGTTTAAAGAGATTGAAGATATAAAAGGATTAGATATATATAGTGCAGAGCAAAAATTTAAAGATGAAGAAAGTATTGTACAAGCTATAAAATTTATAAAAGAAAAAATAAATATTTCTTTTAATTAATCTAATATAAATTATCAGGAGGGATATCATGAAATATGAAGTTAAGATAAGTGGGATAGGCAGTTTAGTTGAAGAATTAATAAATGAAAGCAACTGTCTTATTATATACAATGAAACTATTAATGATGAAGATTTGAAAGATATATCTGTAATTCATTCAATATCAACATTAAAAAGTGATGTTGAAATAGGGGATACACTTACAATAGGAAATCGAGATTATTGTATAGTTTCAGTTGGTGATATTGCTCAAAATACTCTTAGAGAAATTGGTCACTGTACAATTAAATTTGATGGAGAAGATAAAGTAAATTTACCTGGAGAAATACATGTAGAAATTGGAAAACCAGATATAAAGATTGGAGATTTAATAACTATTTATTAATTTGAAAAAATAAAATTATTATAACAGGAGGAATTGATATGTTAGATTTAAACAGAAAACTTGCAAAGTTAGAAGAAGAAGGTAAAAAAATAAAAGTAGCTCTTATAGGTGCTGGTCATATGGGTAATGGAATGGTAAGTCAAATGGCAAATATGAAAGGAATGGAAGCATCTATTGTTGTAGATATAAATCTAGAATTAGCTCGTAAAGCATTTACTGATGCAGGTATAGAAGAAGAAATTATAGATAATGTAACAAATGAAACAGAGGCAGAAGTAAAATTACAAGAAGGAAAAGTATTAACATGTAATGACTTTCTTGTAGCTTGTAAAACAAAGTCAATAGATGTAGTTATAGATGCAACAGGAGGTATTGCAATTGGTGCAGAAATAGCACTAAATGCTATTTTAAATAAAAAACACATAGTAATGTTAAACGCTGAAACTGATTGTGTTGTTGGGCCAATACTTAAAAAATTAGCAGATGACGCAGGAGTAATATTTACAGGTTCTGCAGGAGATGAACCAGGGGCAGTAATGGGTCTATTTGATTTTGCAGATGCAATGGGATTTAAAGTTAGAGTAGTAGGTAAAGGTAAAAACAATAAATTAGATTTAGACTGTAATCCTGATACTGTTAAAGAAGAAGCAGAAAGAAAAGGAGCTTCACCTCATATGATAGCTTCTTTTAAAGAAGGTACTAAAACAATGGTAGAAATGGCTTTAATGTGTAATGCAACTGGATTTGTACCTGATGTAAGAGGTGGACATGGTATTGAAGCTACAGTTAATGAAGTACCTAAGAAATATGCATTAAAGAGCGAGGGTGGAGTATTAGATAATTATGGTGTAGTTGATTTTGTAAATGGTATAGCACCTGGTGTTTTCGTTGTAGTTGCTCATAAATTAAAAGCAGTTAATGATGAATTAAAATACTTAAGTATGGGTGATGGACCTAATTACATATTATATAGACCATATCATTTATGCAGTTTAGAAACTCCTTTATCAGCAGCAATGGCAGTTTTAGAGCATAAGGCTACAATAGTGCCTAAAGCTGGATTAGTTGCAGAAGTTATGACTATAGCTAAGAAAGACTTGAAAAAAGGTGAGTATATGGATGGATATGGTGCATATACATGCTATGGTACTATAGAAAAATATGATGTTGCAAAAGAAATGAATGCTGTGCCTATTGGTTTAATTAGTAAAAAGACTAAGGTTATTAAAGATATTAAAAAGGGTGAAGTTATAACATATGATATGGTAGAGATAGAAAAAGATACTACTTTATATCATTTAAGACAATTACAAGAAAAAATATTTGGATAAAATTTATTGCAGAATAATATAATATAGATGATGTTATTTAAAAGAGGGTTGATGGTTATTTTGAAATCAGCCCTTTTAAATTTTTTTATATTTTTTGAGAGGGTGTTTTACTAAATCTTATTTTATAGTTTGTTTACAGTTGCAAATCTTACTAGTAGGTTTAATTTAAATTAATTCTGCAATTTTATATTCATATTTAAGACAATATAATTAAAAATTTTAATATAAAATGAATTAAATTAGCCAATTATGTATTATAATATTAACTGTAATACTAATATAGTTCTATTAATTAAAGAAATATCCCCCATTAATATATAATAAATATCTTTAAGCAAAAGAACTTAGTAAAAAATATATCGTATTCAGTAAAAAATCTGTTTACAGAATGGTATATATAGTTATATAATATACTATATAAGATACGAAAAGATAAAAAGTATAGCACAATGAAAGAAGGTGATTATTATTCAGCTTAATGAAAGACAACTAAAAATAATAGATATAGTTAAGGAAAATGAACCAATAACGAGTGAAAGTATTGCCTCCAGCTTGAATGTGACTCGTGCTACACTTAGATCTGATTTAGCTATATTAACAATGACAGGAATACTAGATGCAAGACCAAAAGTTGGATATTTTTATTCAGGAGTTAGTGAAATTAATCTAATTGGTAAAAGTATAAAAGAAAAAACAGTAGAAGATATAATGAGCATGCCTGTACTAGCTAAGAAAGATGAAAGTATATATGATGTAATAGTCACTATGTTTTTATCTGATGTAGGGAGTATAGTTATTATAGATGAAAATGAAGAATTATGTGGAGTTGTCTCTAGAAAGGACTTATTAAAAGCAACTATAGGAGGTTCTGATATAAATAAGATGCCAATAGGTATGATAATGACAAGAACCCCAAACGTAGTTACTTTGAATAAGGGAGCGAGTGTTTTATTGGCTTCAAAAAAAATAATAGAACATGAAGTAGATTCGATTCCAATTGTTGAATATAAAGAAGAAGACAAAAATCATATGAAGGTTGTTGGGAGAATATCAAAAACCAACATAACTAAGCTATTTTTAGAAATAGTTGACAATTAAGGAGGTATGCTGGTGAAAAACCTAATTATATATGCAGTATCAGACTCAGTAGGGGAGACTGCACAACAAGTTGCAAAAGCATGTATGTCACAATTTTATGTAAATGAAACTTATGAAATAAAAAGATTTCCATATATGATTAATAAGGGAGTATTACTTGAAACGTTAGAAAATGCAAAAGCTGAAAACGCTTTGATTGTATATACATTAGTTGATGAAGAATTATGCAGTATTGTTGAAAGATATTGCGAAAGAGAAGGTCTTAGTTGTATAGACTTGATGACTGATATATTAAGAGAAATAAGTAAAAGAACTGGAAGAAAACCTAAAAGAGAAGCTGGTATAATCAGAAAATTAGATGAATCTTACTTTAAGAGAGTTGAGGCTATAGAATTTGCAGTAAAATATGATGATGGAAAGGACCCTAGAGGAGTTCTTCAAGCAGACATAATTTTAGTGGGAATATCAAGAACATCTAAAACCCCTTTAAGTATGTATTTAGCTAATAAAAATATAAAAGTAGCTAATGTACCATTAGTTCCAGAAATACCAATTCCTAAAGAAGTATTTGAAATAGAAACTAAGAAGATAATAGGTCTTACTAATTCACCTGAAAAGTTGAATGAAATAAGAACTCAAAGATTAAAAGCTTTAGGGCTATCTAGTAAAGCTAATTATGCTAACTTAGAAAGAATACTTCAAGAGTTAGACTATTCAGAAGAAATAATGAAGAAAATTGGATGCCCAGTAATAAATGTTTCAAATAAAGCAATTGAAGAAACTGCAGGTATAATTTTAGACATAATGAAAGAAAATGGTCTAAAAATATATAAAGAAATAGAAATTTAATAAAATGTCTAATAATAAAAATGATATAAATTAAAATAAAAAAGATTAATGGGGGATTTAACAATGGAAACTAAGTATGTTTATAGTTTTGGTGAAGGAAGCAAAGACATGAAATCTTTACTAGGAGGTAAAGGTGCCAATTTAGCAGAAATGACTAAGATAGGTTTACCTGTCCCTCCTGGGTTCACTATAACAACAGAGGCATGTAATGACTACTATGTTAATAATGAAAGTATAAGAGCAGAAATAATAAAAGAAATAGAAGCACATTTAGCTACTTTAGAAAAAGATTTAAACAAAACATTAGGATGTAATAAGAACCCACTATTAGTATCAGTTCGTTCTGGTGCAGTATTCTCTATGCCAGGAATGATGGATACAATACTTAACTTAGGTCTTAATGACAATAGTGTCATTGGTCTAGCAGAAGCTACACAAAATGAACGATTTGCATATGATAGTTACAGAAGATTCATACAAATGTTTTCTGATGTTGCTATGGAAGTGCCAAAATACAAATTTGAAAATGTACTAGATAGAGTAAAAGAGGCAAAAGGATACACAGTTGATACAGAACTTACAACTGATGACTTAAAAGAAATAGTAAAAGAATTTAAGGCAATATACAAAAAAGAGATAAAAAGTGATTTTCCACAAGACCCAAAAGAGCAATTAATGCTTGCTATAGAGGCAGTGTTTAGATCATGGAATAATCCTCGTGCAATCGTATACCGTAGATTGAATGATATAGCTCATAATTTAGGAACAGCAGTAAATATTCAATCAATGGTATTTGGTAATATGGGAGAAACTAGTGGTACAGGTGTTGCATTTACTAGAAATCCAGCTACAGGAGAAAATAAATTGTTTGGTGAATTCTTAATGAATGCTCAAGGTGAAGATGTTGTTGCAGGTATAAGAACTCCTCAAAATATATCAACTCTTGCTGAAGTAATGCCAGCTGTATTTGATGAATTCGTAAAAATTACTCATATACTTGAAGGTCACTATAAAGATATGCAAGATATAGAGTTTACTATAGAAAATGAAAGATTATATATATTACAAACTAGAAATGGTAAAAGAACAGCAGCAGCAGCAATAAATGTAGTAGTTGATTTAGTTGAAGCTGGAATAATAGATGAAAAAGAAGCTATAATGAGAATTGAGCCTAATCAATTAGACCAGTTATTACATCCAAAATTTGAAGATAAAGCTTTAAAAGAAGCTAAAGTTATAGCAAAAGGTTTACCAGCATCACCAGGTGCAGCAAGTGGTAGAGTTTACTTCAATGCTGATGATGTAGTAAAAGCAAATGAAAAGGGAGAAAAAGTAGTTTTAGTTAGACTAGAAACATCTCCAGAAGATATAGAAGGTATGGTTAAGGCTGAAGGAATTCTTACAGCTAGAGGTGGAATGACATCACATGCAGCAGTTGTTGCTAGAGGTATGGGTAAATGTTGTGTTGCTGGATGTGGAGAAATAAAAGTTGATGAGTTTAACAAAGAAGTAAGAGCTCTTGATGATATGGTTATAAAAGAAGGAGAGTACATTTCTATAGATGGTTCTACAGGAAATGTTTACTTAGGAGATGTTAAGAAAACAGAAGTTTCTTTAACTGGAAACTTTGAAAAACTAATGCAATGGGTAGATAAGCATAAATGTATGATGGTTAGAACTAACGCAGATAATCCTAGAGATGCTCGTGCAGCTATAGAATTTGGTGCTGAAGGTATAGGTTTATGTAGAACTGAGCATATGTTCTTTGATGAAGACAGATTACCAGCAGTTAGAGAAATGATATTATCTAATACAGTAGAGCAAAGAGAAAAAGCTCTTGAAAAAATATTACCAATGCAAAGAGAAGATTTTGTAGAGTTATTCAAAGTTATGGATGGGAAGCCAGTTAACATAAGATTACTAGACCCACCACTACATGAATTCTTACCTCATGATGATGAAACTATAGAAGAACTTTCAAAATCTATGGGAATAAAAGTAAGTGATATTAAGAAGAGAATAGTTGACTTAGATGAATTTAACCCAATGCTTGGACACAGAGGATGTAGACTTGCAATAACTTATCCTGAAATATGTGTAATGCAATCTAAGGCAATAATACAAGGTGCTATAGAAGCAATAAGAGCAGGTGTTAAAGTATCTCCAGAAATAATGGTTCCATTAGTTGGAGAAGTAAATGAGTTAAAGATAATAAGAAAAATGATAGTGGAAACTGTTGATGCTATAATAAAAGAAGAAGGAGTAGAAGTTCCTTATACTGTAGGTACTATGATAGAAATACCTAGAGCTTGTTTAACAGCTGATGAAATAGCACAAGAAGCAGACTTCTTCAGTTTTGGTACTAACGACTTAACTCAAATGGCATTTGGATATTCAAGAGATGATGCTGGTAAATTCTTAGGTCAATATGTAGATGAAGAAATATTAGAAAAAGACCCATTCCAAGTACTAGACCAAAATGGTGTTGGTAAGTTAGTTAAGATGGGAGCTAAATTAGGTAGAGAAGTTAAGCCAGAATTAAAACTAGGAATATGTGGAGAGCATGGTGGAGAACCATCTTCAGTGGAGTTCTGTTATAGTGTAGGACTTAACTATGTATCTTGTTCACCATTTAGAGTGCCAATTGCTAGACTTGCAGCAGCTCAAGCATCTATAAAAAACCCTAGATAATAATATATTATAAACATATATAATTAAACTAAAATATTATATCTCCTATACATCAATGTATCAAATAGAGTATTTGTAAATTGAGTATAGGGGATTTTTATTTTATATTATTATAAAAAATCTAATTTATATTATAGTAGGTGAAACGTTATTTAATTATGTTGCATATATTATTGTAAGAGAGAAATTTCAACTAATAATTAAATTGAGTTTACTGGAGGGGATAAAGTTGACAAAGTGTCCTAAATGTGGAAAAGAAGTATCATCACGTCCAGGTAGTATATGCCCACGATGTGGATTTAAAGTAGTAGAAGAGAGTCTTAAAATGAGATGCCCAGAACCTAGCTGTAGAGCATTAGTATCTAGGAAGTTAGATTATTGTCCTAAATGTGGATGTAAGCTGAAAGGATATAATATTTCAGAATTTGTTAACATGGTCAGATGTAAAATAGATGAAACATTTGATAAAAATTAATTAAATTCAGCTTTAGACTTTACTTTGTGGTGAAGGATATATGTGTTCTTAGAATCAATGATATTTTAGTAAATAGAAAAAGAG
The DNA here is from genome assembly GCF_020657815.1 of Clostridioides sp. ZZV15-6597. Classification (NCBI taxonomy): domain Bacteria; kingdom Bacillati; phylum Bacillota; class Clostridia; order Peptostreptococcales; family Peptostreptococcaceae; genus Clostridioides; species Clostridioides sp. ZZV15-6597. The sequence goes on from NZ_JAGWCT010000056.1 coordinate 11,225, forward strand.
TTGAACTAATAATAAGCCAACTCTTTTTCTATTTTATTGAGCAAATTTATTTTAGTAAATAAATGTTTCTATATAACAGTATTACTTTTTACTTCCATCACTAAGTATCCATGGCTTTTCTATACCATTTTTTAATGAATTGTAGTTTACAATAAGTGTATCATAGCTATTTTTGGCATCTTCATTGCTTACTACTTGTTTTTTATAGTCAGTTAGAGTAATCAATCCTAAATCATATCTTAGCTTAGTATTTTTTAATTGTTTTTCCGATAATTCGAGCTGTTTTTTAGTTGTTCCAATTGTATCTTCTAAAGCAAGTAATTGTGCATAGCTATCAATCAAGCCTTTTTTTAGAGCTTTTTTACTATCCTCTAGTGTAACTAAGCCATTTTCAGTATTATACTTTTGTTGAAGATAATTTGCATATGTAGTAAGTCCAGCAGCATAAGTCTGTCTTTCAAGATTGTATGCTTCAACTTCTTTTTCATATTGAGCATAATCTTTTTCATACTTATTCTTAAGAACTTCATATTCAGCATCAGTTAAACTACCTTGTTCTGGTCTTGTAGGAGCAACTGGTCTTGTAAGGTTAGGTCTATCTGGTAAATCTGCCTTATTTTCATCATCATCATTAAAACTTTCTTCTGTACGTTCTAAAATCAATTGGTCATACTTTAAGTATTCATTAACCTTACCTTCCATGTATGAATCAACTGAACCACCCACTCTAAAAGACTCAAAACGGTATTCTTTATCTAATTGATAGTTATCTAAATTTATATTAGTCAACAACTTAAAATAATCTTGATTGTTTTTTAGTTCTTGAAGTTTAGCTTTTTGATTATTTTGCAATGTCTGAAGTTCAAGCTCAGCTGACTCAGTTTCTAATGATGTCACTAGACCTAAATCCTTTTTTAGTTTCATATCTTTAATTTCTTTAGTTTTTATCTCAAGATTATTTTTTATCTTATCTAACTCATTTTCTCTTGAGACTAAGTCATTGTACTTATTAGTAATATCATTAGCTATTTGATCTTCCATAAAATATTTGGCCTGTTCGCTTTGATTTTTAAGAAGTCCAATTTGGTCATATGGAAATGAGTTATCACTTCCAGTAAAACTATCAAATTCATCCTGTACTTCTAGTTTTTCTTTTAACATTTTTATTTCTTCTGATTTCATCTTTAATTTTTCGCTATTTTTAAGTGCAGCACTGACAGCTTCTCTAGCAGTTAAAAGTTCTTTTTCAGCTGTTCTTTTAGCCGAGTCACTTAAGGTAGCATTATCAACTTTATTTATAGAAGAAGTATTATCATTTGCATAGGCTGGCATTAAATTAGCTGTTATTATACCAACACCACATCCAATTGCAATTATTTTACTAACTTTTTTATTCAATACAATCGCCCTCCATTTATATTTAAATTTTAGCTTTTAATTTTGGTTTTTTGAATATTTTTCCTTTTACATCTCCTATTTTATCTGTTATTTTACCAAATATTTTAGGCATCTTATCTGAAAACTTATTTTCCCACTTATCAAATATTAAATATATAGTAGGGATAAGTACTAGGGTTATTAGTGTAGATACAGTAAGACCACCCATTATAACTACGGCTAGTGGTTGCATTGTTTCTCCACCTTCACCAAGAGATAATGCTGTTGGTAACATACCTAAGATTGTCGTTGCAGTTGTCATTAAAACGGGTCTTAGTCTTGCAGCACAACCAATTGAAACCAATCCAATTAAATCATTGCTACGATTTGCTTTTCTAAGTTGCTCTATGTAGTCAATAAGAACTATACCATTGTTAACAACGATACCAATAAGTAAGATTATACCTAACATACCTACAGTACTTAAACTTTGACCAGTTACCAAAAGAGAAAGTACAACTCCAACGAATGCAAATGGAACACAGAACATTATTATAAATGGTTTACTAAATGATTCAAATTGGGCTACCATTACCATATAAACAAGTGCTATGGCTATAACCATTGAGAATCCAAGACTGGCCATAGATTCATTCATCATTTCTGTTTCTCCACCAACACCAATAGAGTAGTCTTTAGGGATTAGCATCTTGTTAGTTTTTTCTAATGCTAATTTTGTAGCAGTACCAGCATCTAAATTATCAAGTGTTGCAGTTATATTTACAGAAAAATCACCATCAGTTCTTGATATAGACTGTAAACCATCTACCATTTTTATGTTTGAGAAAGCTCCAAGAGGTACTTCATTTCCAGTTGCAGAATTTACTTTTAACTGTTTTATATCCTCTAGATTATCAATACTATCTGCTTTAAACTTTAGATTTACATCTACTTTATAGTCATCAATAGTGGCAGTAGTGACTGAATCACCATTTATTGCAGTACGTAATAATCCTGCAATTTCTGCTGTATTTACACCGTATTCTTGAGCCCTATGTTTGTCTATTGTAAATTGAGCTTCTTGTGTTGTATCTGCAAGAGAAGTCTCTACATTTCTAAATCCTTTTATAGAACTGAATTCTTTTTCAACTTCTTTTCCTAATATCTTTAATACATCCAAATCAGGGCCCTTCATCTCTAATGTGAAGTCTGCTCCTGAAGTTCCGCCCATAACACTACTATTTTGACTTACATTTATTTTACAATCTGGAACAGTAGCAACTCTATCAATTATTTCTTTTTCTATTTCATCAGTAGTTCTCTTTCTATTTTTTTGAGATTCCAATTCAATTGCTATATTTGCACCATTATTATTTGAGTCTGATGTCAAACTTGTTATTAATGTCTTGACTTCTGGAATATCTGAAACTTTTTTCTCTGTCATAGACACATAATAATCATTAGCCTCTAAGCTAAGACCCTTTGGAAGTTCTATAGAAATAGCCAATTCTCCTTTATCTGCTGCAGGCATAAAGTCCATACCTATAAAGCTCATTCCAAATAGAGAAGCTACAAATATAAGTAAACTTGATATTACTACTAATTTCTGATGTCTTAAACATACACTTAGTAATCTTTTATATCCTTCACTTACCTTATCAAATATAGGGCTATCTTTTTCCTTCATTTTTTCACTACTTTTACCTCTACTTAGTTTTGCAAATACACTAGGAACAAGAGTAATTGCGCCTATAAAAGAGAAGGCTAGGGAAGCTATAAGTGTTTTACCTAAAGCCCCAAATGTTATTTTGGCTATACCTTCTGTAAACATAATAGGTAAGAAGATAGCTATAGTGGTCAATGTTGATGCTAATATTGCATTGGTAACAGTTCTTGTACCTTCAATAGCACAATCATCAATACTCAAACGGCCACTTTTCCTGTATTTAAATATGTTTTCAATTACAACTGTAGCATTATCAACAACCATACCAACTGAAATTACCAATGAACTTGCAGTGATAAGGTTTAAACTTTCACCTGTAAAATAGAGAACAGCTATTGCTCCTATTATAGAAATTGGTATTGCAACTGCAACAACTAATGAAGCCCTTACGCTTTTTAAGAAAGCAAAGATTACTATAAACGCAATAACTGCACTTATAAGTAAATTGCTCATTACACTGTTTATTGATTCGCTTATGTAAGCACTTGTATCATTGGCAATTTTAATTTTAAATTGTGGGTTTTCTTTATTCAATTCATCTACATATTTATATGCGTCTTGCATAACTTTTACAGTATTTGCATCTTGTTGCTTAGAAATATCTATTACTAAACTGCTTTTTCCATTGTATCTATAAATACTATCTTTGTCTGCAAATCCATAATCTACACTACAAAGAGTATCTAAGTTAACTGTGTTTCCTCCTTTTACAGGAATTTGAATCTGTTTTATATCATCCAAAGATTCTAATTTATCAATTGATCTTAAGACTATCTTATCTTCACCTTGAGTAATTGAACCATAAGGGAATGTTTTATTACTAGATGATAAAATACCTTTTATAGTTGACAAACTAACTCCATAATTTGAAAGAACTGATGGGTCAGCTATTACATTAACTTGAGCTTTTTCTCCACCTTTAATGTCTGCTGATGTAGTACCATCTATAGATTCTATTTTAGGCTGAATTACATCTTCAGCGTATTTTCTTAGTGCTTGTGCATTATTGTTTCCACCAGATATAACAAGCTGACCTATAGCTTGTGCATTCATATCTAATTTTAGTACTGTTGGCTTAGCTGCATCATCTGGCAAGCTAGTTTGTAATGCATCTACTTTAGACCTAACATCGTTCATTATTTCATCCAAGTTGGTTCCAAATTCAAATTGAGCTACGACCATAGAAACACTTTCTTGTGAACTTGATATAGTAGAGTTTACATTTGAAACAGCTGATAAACTTTCATCAACTTTTTGGCTAACTTGTTCATCAACGTCCTGAGGACCTGCACCTGTCCAAGTAGTCATAACCATTACAACAGGTATTTCTATATCAGGCATTAGATTTATTGACATTTTTTTATATCCAATACCACCAAAAACTATTAAAACTAAGAAGACCATTATGATTGTGAGAGGACGCTTAACGGAAGTATGTGTTAAATTCATAATACTATTTCTCCTTTTCTACAGGAAATATCTTAGTTCCATCAGAAATAAGACTTATCCCTCCAATAACCACTGTATCTTTTTCACTTACACCACTTTTGATTGCTATTTTATCCTCTGTTACAATTCCAGTTTGAACTAATGTTTTCTTTGCTATGTTATCCTTAGTTGCTATGTATACATATTTTTTTCCATTTTCTTCAAATATTGCTTTTTTAGGTACTGTAACAGCTCCATTTTCTTTTTCAACACTTAAGTTTACTTGTGCAGACATTCCTGCCTTAAATTTGTTGTTAGTATTAGTAACAAGTATTTTAACAGGATATAAAGATGTCTGAGGGTCAACTACTGAGGGAACATAATCTATCTTTCCTAAAACTCTTTGATCTTCAATGACAACATCTACATTGCCATCTTTTTTAAATTTAGCTATATCTGCTTCTGCTACATTTAAGTCTACTTCTAATATATTAGGATTAGAAATAACAAAAGCTGGTTGTGATTGTGTTATCATCTCTTTTGAGTCAAAGTTTTTGGCTGTGATTGTTCCATCTACTGGAGCTTTTAATGTCAACTTATCTAAGTTACTCATTGCTAAATTATATGATACTTGAGCTTGGTCAAGTTGTTTTTTAGCAAGTGATTTAGCTTGAGGTATACTTTTTGAAGTTGCTGTATTGTATGCCCTTTGTGCAGAATCTAGTTGTTGTTTTGATTGCTCTAAAGCAACTTCTATTTTTTTAAATTGGTCTAAACTAATTACTTCCTGCTCGTAAAGAACCTTATTATTGTCATAATTTCTTTGGGATTCATCATATTGAAGTTTTGCGCTATCAAGAGCTGTTTTTGCTTGATTTACTTGAGCTTCTAATGCACCTCCAGTGGCACTTGCATAACTTGCTTTTGCTAAATCCAGTGATGCTTTAGACTGTTTTACACTGTTTTCTAGATCTTCACTGGTTATACTCAATAAATCATCACCTTTTCTTACATTTTGCCCAAGTTTTACATAAACTTCTTGAACTGTGCCAGCAGTTTGAGCAGTAACTGATGTCTCATCTTTAACTTTTGTAGTTCCTGAGAAAGCATTTGTATTTTCTATTTCTCCACCTACTGCCTTTTGAACAGAGACTGCTATAGGTTTTTCTGGTTCAGGTTCATCTGTTTTTCCACATCCAACTAAGAACAGTGAACTACACATTAAAAAAACTACTAAATATCTTTTCATATATCCTCCTATTATATTTTACACTAGCTTGTTGTAGAATTTAAAGTGTCTTATAATTTAAGTTTAGTTTTAGGCTAATTAAAAAACTTCCCTTTTTTGGCATTTTATAATTCTCTAATTTGATTATAAATTTATAATTATTATGAGTCAATAACTTTTTCTTGTTTTAAATTTATTAATAGTTTATAATTTATAATATATATAATAGAGAATGAATATTTTATTACAGTATTTATTGAAGGGATGTTACAAATATGGATAACGATAATATACTTAAAATAGCGGACTCTTTTTTAGACTTTTTATTTGTACTTCAAAATAATATATTCAAAGAAAACGATTTGTTAAAAAAATTTCAAAACAACTCAGATATGATGAAAGAGTATTTTGGAGAATGTCCAATGGCTCCATCACATGCAAAGGTAATTCTTTATCTTATGACATCAAACTCATCATCAATTTCTCAAATAGCTTCTAATTTAGGAATATTAAAATCAAATATGACACCAATTATTGATAGATTGGTAGAGCATGATTTAGTAAATAAATTTCCTGACCCAAAAGACAGAAGAGTTCTTAGAGTTGAATTGACAGATAAAGCATTTGAATTATTTGATATTGTACAATCTATTCTTAAAGAGTCTATAGTAAAAAAACTATCAAATCTTTCTGATGAAGAGCTAACTTTATTAGATGAACATACACTTAAACTATCAGAAATAGTAAAAAAATTAGTTTAAATGTACATAGGAGAAGCTATCATTATAAAGTTGAATTTTTACACAAAGCAGAAATAGCAGTAGTATAATATATCTAATATTATACTACTGCTATTTCTGCTTTTATGAATATTATTTAATTCTCAAATTCTATTTTCCAGTTGAAGTAGCCAGTATCTGGATTTTTATTGTATTTTAATGTAGCATCAAATTTATTTCCATTTTTAGAAGTTAAAGATTTTACCTTGGTCTCACCTTTTTTTAAAATATTTTTGACCATAGTTTTATTAACTTTCTTTTTGTAGAGACTTAAGTATTTGTCATTTTTCCAAATAACGAACTTACACTCTTTATGATTTTTACAAGCAAATCCTTTATCAAACTCAAGGACATCACCTTGACAAATAGGACATTTACCAAGAGAAGTATTTTCTTTTTTAATATCTGTATCCTTTGATACAGCAATTTCCTTTTCAGAATCAGTCAAACTTTTTTTTGAGCTATTTTTTGAATCTTTTGCTTTTACCTTAGTAAATTTTTTAGTTTTTGAATCAAAAGTATAAGCCTCTGTATTTATATTTTTTGAAGCATCCTGCTTTATGATATTAACATTTTGATATATAAAACTAATAATATGAGTAAGATATTCTTTTCTGGTGTATTTGCCTTTTTGAATATCACTTAAACTTTTTTCAAGTTTACCAGTGTAGTCCACATCAAATAAGTCCTTAACAGGAAAAATTTCAACTAAATTTTTTCCAAGGTCTGTTATAAAGTAAGATTTGCCTTTTTTCTTTACATAGCCAACCTGACTTATTTTTTTTAGTACATCGGCACGTGTGGCTGATGTTCCTATTGAATATCCTGAAAGTACAGTTGTATCTTCTTCAGGTACATTTTTACCACAATTTTTCATAGCTTTTAAAAGTGTATCTTCAGTATATGATTTAGGGGGTGTTGTTTGTTTAGTTAATGGCTTTATCTCTAAGACATCAACAATATCATCTTTGTTTACAAATGGAAGTAAATCGTTTTTTTCTTCCTTATTATATACTTCAAGGTATCCCTTTGATTTAAGTACTTTTCCTTTTGTTAAAAAAGTGCAATCATCTACTTTAGTTTTAATTTCTGTGTTCTCATATTCAGCAGGAGGCATAAAATTTGCTACAAATCTATCTTTTATAGCATCATAAACCAATTGCTCATCTTTAGATAAATTTTTGGGTATTATATAAGTAGGAATTATAGCACTATGCGAATCTACCTTAGATGAATCAAAGACCCTTTTTGTTTTAGAAAATTTAATTTTATTTTCATATTCAAGACCAACTTTTAATTTTTCTAAGGTTTGAGAAGCCTTTGAAGCTAAACTTTCTTCTAAAAAAATAGAATCGGTTCTTGGATAAGTTATATACCCACCTTTACCATTACCTTCATAAAGAGATTGACAGACATTTAAAACTTTATCAGAGGTAAAATTAGAGTACTTAGAAGTTATATATCCTTGAAGTGATGTTAAACTAAAAAGTTTTGGTGCATACTCTTTTGACATAGTAATTTTTTTATCTAGTATTTTGCCAGTTTGAGATGTAATTGAAGCTATGATTTTATTTGCATCTTCAAGTGTATCAAATTTACTTTCTTTACCTTTAATATATTTACCTTTATATTCACCATTTTCAGCTTTAAAATGACCCTCTACCTCATAATAAGTTTTGGGAACAAAATTCAGTATTTCCATATCCCTATCATAGACTAATTTGACTGTTGGAAGAATTACTCTACCTATATTTAATAATTTTCCATTTCCATATTTTAATGTAGCAACAGAAGTGAAGTTTATTCCAATTAGCCAATCAGTAATAAGTCTTGTATATCCAGCAGCTTGAAGATTTCTCATTTCATCTTCATCTTTTAAGTTTTTTATACCCCTTGTAATGTCTTCTGGAGTCCATTCATTTACCAAGATTCTTTTTACTGGTTTTTTATTTTTTGCAAGTAAAAATATTAAAAATGCTATAAGTTCTCCCTCTCTGTCATTATCAGTGGCATTTATTACATATTCCACATCTTTTCTGTTTAAAAGTTTTTTTACAGTATTGAATTGTTTAGTTTTAGAACTATCAATTTTGAATTTAAACTTATTTTCAGGCACAAATGGAAAATTATTCATTTTCCAAGAGCCAGAATACTTATCTTTATCATAATCTTTCATATCATATAATGATACTAAGTGTCCAACTGCATAAGTAATTATATAATCATTTCCTTCAAAGTAACCATCTTGTCTAGTCTTTGCACCTAAAAATGATGCTATAGTTTTTGCAACGGATGGCTTCTCAGCAAGTACAAGTTTCATAAAAAATCCTCCTTTAAAACACTAATAATTATATTACCACAAAAAAATAAAAAACTTCAAGAGGCTGAAATTTAAGTTATAATATTTATAGGAAATTGAAAGGAGATATAAAATGTACAATTTAAAAGTAAAAAAATTAAATGACGACGCTATAATACCTAATTTTGCTCACAAAGGTGATGCGGGTATGGATTTGTATTCTATAGAGGAGGTTGTAATACCTTCTGGAGAGACTAAACTTATTAAAACTGGAATATGTATAGAACTTCCTGCTATGACAGAAGCACAAGTGAGACCTAGAAGTGGACTTGCTTTAAAACATTCAATTACTGTGTTAAATACACCAGGAACTATTGATGAAGGATATAGAGGAGAGCTTAAAATCATATTAATAAATCATGGAAAAAATGATTTTAAAGTTGAAAAACATATGAAGATTGCTCAAATGGTAGTAAAACCTATATACGAGATTAATATAGAAGAAGTTAAAGAATTAAGTGATTCTGAAAGAGGAAAAGGTGGATTTGGTTCAACAGGATTCTAAAAAGTTACAAAAAAGTTAAAAAATATAAAATTGTTTAATAAAATATAGATTGGCTATATAACTGAGTTTCAAGCTCTTTGTGATTAAAAAATATTTATGGTAATTTATGGTATAGAATTATTACTATAGACAAATAGTTACAAATTTGTAATAATATTAATATAAAAGAAATAATTGATATTTAAAAATAGTGTCAGTTATTTCTTTTATGTTAGAAATAAAAAATAAATCTACTAGAAAAGAGGAGATGAGTGGAAAGTTATGAATTTTAATCAAAAGAGAGTAGCAGCCAGTATAATGGCCACCGCGATAATAATGCCTACAATGGGGAATTTAGCATATGCTAATGAGTCTGAAATAGAAAGTTCAACTGTAGAAAGTAGAACAATAACAGGGAATGCAGTAAATTTTAGAAAAGGACCAGGTACAAATAATGCATCTATAGGAAAGTTCTACAAAGGTGATAAAGTTGAGTACATAGGAAAAGATGGTTCTTGGGTAAAAGTTAAATATAATGGGAATACAGGTTATGTACATGAAAACTATGTATCAATAAATAGCCTAGGAAATAGTAATGAAAGTAATGATGCTTCAGTAAAATCAACAAAAGTTGTTACAGCAAAGGGATTAAATTTTAGAACAGGTCCAAGTACAGGAAGTTCTAAAATATCTACTTTGGGATATGGTACTGAAGTTGGATACATATCTGAGTCAAATGGATGGTCAAAAATAAGTTCTAATGGTAGAGTAGGTTATGTTTCAAGTAAATATTTAGGAACTAACTTAAGTGATTCTGCAAATGGAAATTCTGGAAACAGTTCAAGTGATCTTGTAAAGGATACAAAAGTTGTAACAGCAAAATCATTAAACCTTAGAACAGGACCAGGAACAGAACACTCTAAAGTGGCTACATTAAGTTATGGTACTGAAGTCGGAAGTATCTCAGAAGATGGAGGATGGACAAAAGTAAATCATGATGACCAAACAGGATATGTATCAAGTCAATATCTTGCAGAAAAAGGTTCTGTTGATACTTCAAGTCCATCTGATTCAACTAATTCTCCAAGTCAGGGAGCTGATAGTGTAATAAGCTTTGCAAAGACACTACTTGGAAAACCATATGTATGGGGAGCAGAAGGTCCAAATAGTTTTGACTGTTCTGGATTCACACAATATGTTATGAAAAAATCTGCTGGAGTTAGTATACCAAGAGTATCTAGAGACCAAAGTAAGTATGGAGCATATGTAAATAGAGGAGACCTTAGAAGCGGAGATTTAATATTCTTTGATACAGAAGGCTCAAATAATGGTTCTGTAAGTCATGTTGGAATATATATGGGAAATGGAGAGATGATACACGCATCTTCAGGTTCATCAAAAAAGGTAACAATATCTAATATAAATAGTAGTTACTATTCAAGTAGATATGTAAATGCAAGAAGAGTTTTATAATCATTTAGATTTAATTATAAAATTTTACAAATAGATATTTCTTTATTGCTTACAAAATAAAAGCAGGTAAGATGTCAATAGTATTGTAGATTACTATCTATATTACTGTTGATTTAGTACCTGCTTTTTATTGTTTATTTATTCTATTTGCGTATAGAAAATGGACAGTTCTTTATAGTTTTTTATATCTTTAAGCGGATTTAAGCGAAAAGAGTAAGTTAGTAAATTAGTAAATGGTTGTAGTTTTACATATAAAGAAGAATTTTAGAATATTTTTTGAGATTCTTCTAAGTCATAAGCATCCATTAAAGCTTCACCAAATCTTTGATAGTGAATTATTTCTCTTTGGCCTAAGAATTTTAGTACATTTATAACATCAACATCATCTGTTAAGTTTATAAGTTGATAATATGTTGCAAGTGCTTTTTGTTCAGCAGCCATATCTTCATGTAAATCAGTTACAGGATTTGACATAACCGCGATAGGTCTTACATCAAATGGAACTCCATTTGAATCTGTTGGATAAATTCCATATCCATTTTGTGCATAGTTTGAGCCAAGACCAGCAGCTTTTAATTCTTCTGGAGTTACATCAGAAGTTAACTGATAAACCATAGTACATATAAGCTCAACGTGAGCTAGTTCTTCTGTACCAATATCTGTTAAAAGTGCACGCATATTACCAGTAGGCATTGTATATCTTTGACTTAAATATCTCAAAGATGCAGCAAGTTCTCCATTTGGTCCGCCAAACTGAGTTATAAGAAACTTAGCCATTCTTGGGTCACAAGTTTTTATATTAACTGGGTGTTGTAAAGTTTTTTGATATATCCACATGAATTTTCAATCCTCCAATACTTGATGTCTAATAATTAAATTCTCTGTCCCAAGGCCAAGGTTGCTCAGCCCATTGCCAAGGGCATCTACTTGGAGCATACCCAAAGCTAGTTAAAGGACCATATTTATTTTCGTAAGCATATCTAGCCTGTGCAAATTGGTTACACAATGAATTGTAAGTGTTGATAGCATTTTTATCATCAGGATGAGTGTCTAAATATAAGTTCATATCAACACATGCAAAAGATGTTTCCTGAATTTTTCTCATAAGTTCAGCTCTAGATGAATCTTTCATTATCTTCTACCTCCTCTTAATTTTTTTGGCTTAGCATATAATTCTTTGTTGTACATTTCAGATTCTAATAAATTTAGTTCTGGAAATATAGTTCCAAATTTTAATGCATCAGAAAGGCAGTACATTTCTGTGAAAATTTGATTATTAATATATGGTCTAGCCAAAGATGAACCACAATTTTTTTTAATGTCTCTAGTTTTATTTTCCAAGATGAAAACCTCCTTGTTGTAAATAGATAGGTAAGTCTATCTAGTGTATAATATTCATCCATTTAAAAATCGTTACTCATAATAAAATATTAAATGAGAAAAATAAAAAAGATAATAAAAGAAAGGCATTATTTATGTTATTATAAGTTTATGTGTTATTGTAAACTATAAAGTATTTATTAAAATTAAAGTAAAAATTATAGTATTTTATAGAAGTAGGTAGACTTTTTTGTAAAATATTATTAACATAAATATACGAGGTGATTAAATGAGTGAGCTATCAGGAAAAGGCTGTGAAATTATAGTTCCTTTTGAGGAAAGACTTTCACTAAGGGATATAGAAAAAAGTATTATAAAAAAATATAGAAAACATTTATGGTCTAAGTTTATAAAGGCAATAAGAGATTATAAATTAGTTGAAGAAGGGGATAAAATAGCTGTAGCAATATCTGGAGGAAAAGATAGTATTCTTATGGCTAAAATGTTTCAAGAATTAAAAAGGCATGGACAAGTTAATTTTGATGTTGAATTTATTGCTATGGACCCTGGATACCATGCGAATATAAGGCAATTACTTGTAGATAATTGTGAGTATTTAAATATACCAATACATTTATTCGATTCAAGAATATTTGAAATAGCTGATGAAATTGCAAAAGATTATCCATGTTATATGTGTGCAAGAATGAGAAGGGGAGCACTATATTCAAAAGCAGAAGAATTAGGGTGTAATAAACTTGCATTAGGTCATCACTATGATGATGTAATAGAAACAACGATGCTTAATTTGTTATGTGCAGGAAATTTTAAAACTATGCTTCCTAAGCTTAATTCTACTAATTTTGAAGGAATAAAAATCATAAGACCACTTTATTATATAAGAGAAGAACATATTATAAGATTTATCCAAAATAGTGGTATATGGCCTTTAAATTGTGCATGTATGGTTGCTGCTAAAAAAACTGGAAATAAAAGATATGAGATAAAAGATTTAATAAAAAGTTTAGAGCCAAATTTTAAAAATGTAGAAAAATCCATATTTAAAGCAGCAGAAAATGTAAATCTTGATTCAATACTAGGGTGGCAAAAAGATGGGGAGAAACATTCTTTCTTAGAAAATTATGAATAAAAGTAATTAAAGGAATCACTATAAACAATTGGAAAGGGTGTTTATATTGAAGAGAGTATATATAGATTTTGAGATGAATATGCCAAATTCTAAATCAAAGAGAGATATATTAAATTCAGATATAATTGCAATTGGAGCAGTTATGTATGATGAAAAGACAAAAAATATTGATAAGTTTAAATCTTTAATAAAGCCAGTAAGTAATGCCCAGTTGTATCCTCATATACAAGAGTTGACTCATATATCTTCAGAAGCATTAAAGTATGCACCAAGCTATGAAGAGGTCATGAGAAAGTTTAAAAAGTGGTTAGGCATATTTTCTGAGATTGAAGGAATATATACTTTTGGTAATTTAGATTTAACATGTTTCAATAACACTGATATGAGAAGTTCTAAAAAAAACAATCATCCAAGGTTCGTAAACAACATTCGAGAGTTATTTGTGGATATAAAAGAGAAATATATAGAGTGTGGTATAAAATGTATGAACTATATATCACTAAAAAATTTACTTGAATTTGCTAATTTAGAGTTTAGTGGAGATGCACATGACCCATTGAATGATGCATATAATTTATTTATTTTAGATGAGGCAATTACAAATAATGTAGATATACAAAATATTTTAATAATGCTAGATATAATAAGACCACCGTTTAATAACATAAATCCAGATTTAAATGATTGTTTTGATAAATTTAAAGAATCACTTTATAAAAAAGAAGGAAATTATGATATTGTAGATTTTTCTATTGAGATAATAAAAACTGTGAGAATGTACTTATTGACAATTATAAATATAAATATACAAAACATAGAAGTTATAAAAGATATAGATAAAAAATTGGATACTATAGATAAATTGAAGAATATAGAAGATGGTTATTTTTATTTATTAGAAGATGTGTATTTTGATATAAAAGATTTATTAGAAGATTTAATGCTTTATAGAGT
>NZ_JAGWCT010000057.1:0-25355 GCF_020657815.1 Clostridioides sp. ZZV15-6597
ATACAATGCAAAAGAAATAGCACATGTTTTACACAAGAATATAGATATGATTGAAAAAAATATAATTAGAAACTGTGAAGATTTAAAAAAGATACATAAAAAGAACAATGAGAAAGCAGTAGACATAGAAGAAGTAAGAAAATTGTATTTAAAAGGATACAATGCAAAGGAAATATCAACTATTTTAAGTAAGGATTCAAATACAATCAATTTATGTATCTATAGAAATTGTGAAGATTTAAAAAAGATACACAAAAAGAATAATGAAAAGGTAGTAGATATAGAAACAGTAAGAAGATTATATTTAAAAGGATATAGTGCAAAAGAAATCGCAGATACATTAAATAAAGAAGCAAATACAGTTAATTTATGCATTTATAGAAATTGTATAGATTTAAAAAAGATACATAAAGAAAATAAAATAATAAGAAAAGATACTTTGAAATTATTAGACAGGCATAATAAGACTTATATAAATGATAGTTCACTTCTTAAATACAATAGACAAAGTTATGAAAATGATAGAAATGGTAATTTAAAATTTGATGAAAGAAGAGGTTCAAAACCATATGACATACCTGGAATATATAAAAAAAATATATTTTAGTATCTAATTAAAAAAGTCCCCAGGGGACTTAGAATGTGAGGGTAATATTATGAATTGTAATGATAAATCTAAAGCAACGTTTTTATTTTGTCCAGTAAGAACTAAAGAGGATTATAAAAGAGTATTATCAAGTAGTAAGTGTTTCTATAATGAATTTTTAAAAGGTGCTCTTTTTCTTTGTGTAGGGGCTATTATTTTATCACTATCAACGAAATATTTTTTAGAACCAAATGTAAATAAATATCTAATTGAATATAAAGGTTTAGAATTAGAGAAGTTGTTTATTTATGCAAAGATGCTTATTGATATAATAATGAAACCTTTTTTTAAACTTATTTTCTTAGGAACACTTGGAGGGATAAATATATTTATTGTATTGAAATTTAAAGAGGCTATGTATAAGTAATTCCATAAAACTGAACCTGTATATGGAATTTATTAAATAGATTTTATATACAGGTTCAGTTTCAAATAAAATATTTTAGGAGACAGATATTTGTCTCCTTCCCCCTCTTTTTTACAGATAGTAAGAATTTTCATATCTAAAAAATCAATTAAATTTTAGAGATAGATTTAGCAAAGAAAAATAAATTTTTTATTACAGGATAAAAATGTCCTTTAAGGGACTTAAAATAAAGTCTCAAATCTAATTGTAGTTAGGAGAGTTTATATGAATACAACACCTTGTGTAATACTTTTATTGTGGATATTAGGTATGACTCTATGTTTTTGCCAATTCAATATGAAATGTAAATATAAAATAGGATATGGATGGAAAATGCTTATTGTAACTATAATAGCTTTTTCTAGTTTACATTACTTTGATAAAAATGCCAGATATAATCCAGATTTTAATTTAGAAAATAAAATTGTTGACAGTATAGAGTTAAATGGAAATGTAGATTTAAGTAAAGTAACAGATTTTAATTTCAAAAAAGTTTATATTTGTAATGATAAAGTAAACAAATATGATATTGTAGATGATATTTTATTTTCATCTTCTTATAAAGAAATAGATGATGATAGGAATTATATAATATTTGTAAATGAAAAAAATAAAGTTATAAAATATACAGGATTAAATAAAAAATATCAAATTTTAAATTCATCTTTAAGAATGTATTCAAAAAAAAATGCTATATTTAAATTTGAGAAATTAAGATATAAGGATAAAACAGTATATGAATTAAAATAGTATTTTTAAAATTTGAAGTTTATAAATTGAGGTAATTTTTTAGTTGATAAATTTTCTAAAAAAGGAGTCCCTTGGGGCTTCTTTTTTAGCTGTTTTAAAGATTATGAAAATAAATTGAAAGGAGTTGAAAATAATGCTTGTTGTTGTACCATTGTCTTTATTAATGATAATTTTTCTTTTAGTTATTAATGTGATTTCTGAATCAAATTTAGATACTTGTATGAGTGAAGAGGATTATTAGTAAAAGAAAGAATTAGTCTTAAGCAATAAGGAAAATCTTTAGGAGGTTTTTTATGAATAACAATATAGCAAGAGGTAAAACTAGGAAAATTGACATAGGATCATCAGGACTTATTTTAATAGGACTGAGTATTATGTTGTTTTTAATTGTTTGGATAATGGAACTAATGAATAATTACTTAGAATTTCATTATATAAATTATACAAAAGAAATTTTAATTCTATCGAACATTTTTAAACTTACTTTAATAAGTGGAATATTTCTTTTCATAGTTCAAGGACTGGGAAGTACAATAGATTACATAATGTACAAAAAAATTAGAGGTGGTTCAAAAAGAAAAAATAAATATGTCCCCTGGGGACTATTTTTAATTTGATTACAAAAAGTACTTTCTAGGGGTACTTTTTTTTATATAGATAAGATTAAAAAGGAGGATAAATAATGAAAAATTTGTTATTAGGTACTAAAATGATAACTCAATCTAGGAATTTTATGTTAGGGATTAATTATAAAATTACCAAAGCAATTAATTTGTTTACTTTAAGAGTACAAGGTAAATTAAAAAAAACAATAGTAAAACAGAAAAAAATCCTATGTGATTCTAATGGTGCTATTGAATTTACTCTTCAAAATATTCTAGTAGGGATAATAATTATTGTTGCAGCAGGATTATTGTTAAAGTTCATAGTAGGGCTTCTTAATGATGATATGTTCCCAACATTTAAATCTAGGATTCTTAATATGTTTAGTATTTAGATGGAAATATGAAATATTATATATTATCAAAAATAAATGTTTTGCCAAATGGTGAAAAAATAAGATTGAGTTTAAAAGCATGGACTCTATTAATATTACTTGAAATAATATTGTCTGTTATAATATTTAATTTTTTTAAAGATATTGTTTTAATTATTAAATATTTTATTTATTCACAGGTATTATTATATACAAGTTATGTAGATTCTAAAACTAAAATTATACCTGATGAAATTCATATTTTAATATTCTTGTTAGGTATAGTAAATATTGATTTTTATTCATCTGTATTAAATTTATTTGTATTATCTTTACCATTTTTCATAGCTGCATATATAACAGGCGGTATTGGAGGAGGAGATATAAAATTTATGGCTAGTAATGGATTTTTTATTGGTTTTAAAGGTATTGAAACATTTAAATTTATTACAGGATGTTTGTTACTAGCATTATTAATTAATCTTATAGTGCTAATAATTAATAAAAAAGCATTTAAAAAACAAATTGCATTAGCACCTTATTTATCTATAGGGTGCTTTTTATCATGTTTAATATAATAAGTGGAGGTAAAAAATGGATAGTATAAAAATGTTGTTTAGAAATAAAAAATTTATTGGTTTATTATCATTGATAATAGGTTGTTCTATAGCATTTATCTCACCTACTTATCAGAAAATAAAATCTCAAACGACTTTTGTAAGAGTATCAAAAACAATAAAGCGAGGAGAAAAAATAAATGATAGTCAAGTTAGAGAAATAAATACATCAGACTCAAAAAGTTTACCATCATCATCTTTGAAACAAAAAAAGGATGTGGTTGGTAAATATGCAATTGTGGATATGGAAAAGGATGATCTTGTCTTAAAATCAAAAGTATCAATGCAACCTGTAGCTGAGAACGAGTATTTATATGGTTTAAATGGCGAAAAAAGAGCTATTTCCATAACAATAAAAGACTTTGCATCAGGTCTTTCTGGAAAACTACAAACAGGAGATATAATTTCCATAATAGCTACTGATTTTGGAGATGATAAAAAGACTATAGAACCACCAGAACTGAAATATGTAAGGGTTTTAGCAGTAACAAATGCTAAAGGAGCTGATAAAGAAAATAATGTTATAAAAAGTGATGAAAACGAAAATGAAAATGATTTGCCAACAACAATAACAGTTATGGCTAATGAAGAACAAACAAAATTATTAGCTAAATTGGAAGTTGAAAGTAAAATGCATATTTCTCTAATTTATAGAGGGACAGATTATTATGCAGAAAAATTTATAGAGGAACAAGATAAAGCAATAAAATCACTTGTAACTAAAACTTTAGATGTAAAGACATCAAAAAATGAAGAGTAGGAGTGTGAAAAATGGCAAAGAAATTTATTGCTATATGGGGTAGCCCAAATAGTGGTAAAACAACATTAAGTATAAAGATTGCTAGAGAATTTTCTTTAAACAAAGAAAATGTCCTTATTATCTTTTGTGACTACTTATGTCCAGTAGTTAATACTGTTTTACCATATTCAAAAGAACATGATAAGTCTATAGGAAATGTTTTGTCTTCAATTTCTTTGGAAAGAGAAACTATATTTGAAAATCTTATTACAATAGATAAGAATAAATATATAGCAACATTAGGATATAAACAGTCAGAAAATTTATATTCATATCCAGAATATTCAAGTGAAAGAGTAGTGACATTTTTTAATATGTTAAAAAAAATGGATTGTTTTGATTATGTCATTGTTGATTGTTCAAGTTATTTTTTAAATGATCAACTGACTACAATTGCACTAGAAATGGCTAGTGATGTCATTAGAACTATTACTCCAGATCCTAAATCAATATCATATTTTGATTCAAGTTTACATTTATTAATAGACCAAGCATTTGATATAAGTAAACATAGACCAGTTTTATCAATTGTGAGAGAGTCAGATGCAATAAATGATATTGAAGAAGTTTATAATATCAAAAATGAAATATGTTATTTAGAAGAAGTAAGAGAACAATTTCTTTGTGGGGAATTATTTTCTGAATTAGTCTCTAAAAGAAAAAAAATATATAATAATCAAATTAAAAATATAGTATCCCTAATATCTAATCAAGAATTAAAAGAAAAAAATAGATTTTTTAGGAAAGGAAAAAATTGATGGATTTTACATCAGAATTTAGAAATTCTAATTTAAACAAAAAAGTTATATCTTTGAAAAATAATTCTGATTTAGATTATAGGGAGTATCAAGATGTTTTAGAAGAAATTAGAGAATTTATAACTACAAAATATTCTGGTTTAATAAATAAAGATGATGGACAAAGAAAAGAACAATTAAGAGCTTATATATCAAAATATATAGATGATTATGGGATAATTGTAGAAGATAAGTCTAAAGAAGATTTAGTAAAAGAATTAATCTCTGCAACATCAGGATTTGATTTTTTAGATAAATATCTCTTTAATAGAAATGTAGAAGAAATAAATATAAATGGATGGGATTCAACAAGAATAACTTTTAGAGATGGACATAAAGAGTTTACAAAAGAAAAGTTTAGTAGTCCAGAACATGCAGTTAACGTAATACGAAAGTTACTTAGAAAATCTAATATAACTTTTGATAATTCTAAACCAACTGTAAGAGGACATTTATCAAAGAATATAAGAATTACAGCAGTTGGAATGGGATGTGTTGATTCTGATAGAGGGGTAGCAGTCTCAATCCGTATTATAAATCCACAAAATCTTACTATAGATGATTTTGTTAAAAAAGGTACTGGAACAAGACAAATGTTTGATACTCTTATTTTATGTTATAAATATGGCATTAGTGAATGTTTTGCAGGACCAACGAATAGTGGAAAGACAACAAGTCTAACTGGTGTACTTAGTGAAGCCGTTTCAAATGATGATCGAATTGTAACTATAGAAGAAGAAGTTAGAGAGTTTGATTTAGTTAAAAGAAAAAATGGAGAAGTAATAAATGAGGCGATTCATTTGGTAACAAAACATAGCGAAGATTCAAAACAAGATATAGACCAAGAAAAGTTGTTAGAAATATCTATGACTATGAATCCAGATTATTTTGTTATATCAGAAATGAAAGGTAGAGAAGCCTATGAAGCACAAAAAGCAGCAAATACAGGACATCCATTTATGACATCTTTACATACAAATTCTTGTCGAGATGGATATTCAAGGATAGTAGATTTATGTAAGTATAAATCTAATATGGATGATGAAACTTTATATAATAATGTGACTAAAGCTTTTCCAATTATGGTATTTCAAAAAAGATTAAAAGATTTCTCCAGAAAAATATTAGAGATAACAGAATGTGTTATAAATTTGGATGGAAAGAGAGAAATTAAAACGTTATTTGAATATAAGATAGAAAAACAAGTCAAAGTTAATGGACAACTTCAAATTAAGGGAAGATTTGAAAAGGTAAATAATATCTCAGATAATCTTGTTAAAAGATTAATAGAAAATGGAATTACAGATGAAGAACTAGATAAAATATTAAATTAATAAGGGTGATGATATGGATTTGATAAGTTTAATTTCATTTATTGGAATTTCTGTAGGGATTTTAATAATGTGTGATGTATCACCAATAAAATTATATGAAGATATGATAAATTCTTTAACAAGAGATAAAGAAAAACATAATCTAAAAGATATAATTGCAATTGAAACAAAAAATAAGAAAGAAAAAGGATTAAAAAAAATAATCAAAGATGCTAAAAATATATTAGAGTCTACAAATAAGATTGGTGTATTTTCAACAATATGTATAATTTCTCTATTTTTATCAATAGTAGGTGTATTTTTGTCAGTTTCAATAAATAATAATTTTTTAATACCAGTATTAATGATTGGTTTTTTAATTCTTCCATTTGAATATGTAAAATTTGCTTTTATTTTATATAAGAAAAAAGTTGATATAGAACTTAGTGTAGCTTTATCAATGATAACAACTTCATATATGAGAAATAGTGATATAGTAAATTCAATAGAAGAAAGTGTTAATAATACAGGTTTGCATATAAGAAAAGAATTTGAATGTTTTTTAAATGAAGTAAATAATGTAAATTCAAGTGTTGAATTAGCTCTGAAAAATTTAAAATCAAAGTTTGATAATGATGTTTTTGAAGAATGGATAACGAGAGTAATTGCTTGTCAATCCAATCAAAATTTAAAAGCTCCATTATCATCTACTATAGAGAGATTTGCATCAGTAGAAGTATTAAATAAGAAGAAACAAAGTAAAATACTTAATCGTACATTTTTGTTTATTATTATTAATGTCTTAATATATTTTATAATGCTTTTCTTGAAATTTATAAATGAAGATTGGGCAAATATATTATATTTTACATCCATAGGTAAACTTTTATTTACTTTAGTTGTTTTTACAACTTTTTTGGGTGTTTTAAAATTATTTAAACTATATGAGCCATCAAATTATAAAGATATTATCAAGAAATAGGAGGTGATATTTTGATATTCATTATTATAATACTAATTTCTTTTGGAGTTTATAAAATATTAGAAGGAAGTTTAAAATTGCCAAATAGAGTTTATTCTAAAGCGTTATCACAAGTATTAAAAATTAACAGAAAAAATCAATCTTTGGATGATTTTGTTCGTGATTGTGCTATAAAACTATCTAAATTTATAAAGCTTAATAATTATAGAAGAGAGATGATGAAATCTACACTAAAATCAGCAAATATAAAATTATCTCCTGAATCATACATAGCCAGTTCAATTATAAAAGCTTTAATTATATTTTTAGTATCTATTATACCAATAGCTATGATTTTTCCAAAATTGAAAGCACTGTGTTTTATATTATCTATATATTATTTTTATACTGAAATAACGAAAGCAAATAGAATTATTAAAACTAAAAAAATGATAATAGAATATGAATTACCAGAGTTTGTATACTCAATTACACAAGAATTAAAATGTAGTAGAGATGTTGTAAGTATAATAAAAAATTATAAAGAAAGTGCGAATGAAGAGTTCAGACAAGAATTAGAGATAACATTAGCTGATATGACTTCTGGAAGCTATATAGAGGCACTTAGAAGATTTGATTCTAGGATTGGTATTCAATCTTTAACAGAGATTGTTAGAGGGTTAATAGGTGTCATAACAGGAAATGATGAGGTAGTATATTTTCAAACACTAGGATATAAATTGGAAAAATTCAGATACCAGAAACTAGAGGAATTAATAGAAAAAGAAGCAAAAGAGTTTGATAAATATATTGGATATATGGGATTAAGTTTCTTTATATGTATATTTGGAGTATTAGGAATAAATTTAGTTGATTCACTAAAAACTATGTTCTAGGAGGATGAAGATGAAGAATGTATTGAAAAATAATCATGGTTTTTGGGATTTGGCATTAGGAACTCCTATTATTTTATTTATAATATTTCTTATTATTGCATTTGCCATTAATGCATTACCTGTATTTACTACTAAATATCAGTTAGACCAATTTTCAAGTTCTCTCATGAGAGAAGCAGAATTGACAGGTGAGATTAATGAGAATATAGATAAAAGGGTACAAACATTAAAAGAACAAACAGGTGTTGAACCAGATGAAATAAAATGGGATACAACATATATAAATGGAACACATAAGATTCAGATAAATGAAGAAATAAAGCTGACATTAAAAAAGACCGTTGACATTGGCTTCTTTGAGTTTGGTTCTATACCAATAGATATTCCTTCCAAAGCAACAGGAAGGAGTGAGCAATATTGGAAGTAAAACAAATATTAAAAAATAAAGATGGGAACTCATTTATAATTGGTTTAGCAACTGTTCTAATAATTATAATATTGTTTGTTGCCATTTGTGAATATATGAGAAATCCACTTCTTCTAAAAAGTGTAAGAGATGGTTTTCAACGATCAATAACATCAATTACAATAGAAAACTATGATGAATTATATCCATTTTTGAGACGTTCTTATGGAACGGCTTATAAATTGGGAAAAAATGATACATGGGAAGTAAATATTGATAAAGGGAATATAGAAGAGAGCTTGAAGAAAGAGCTTGGTCTTAAAAAAGAAGGAAATAAATATATAAAGCCTAAAGGTGATGGAGCTGAATATGAGATTAAGGATATAAATTTAGAAATTATAAATAGAGAAATTAATCCAAAAGACATTAGCAAAGCTGAAAAATTTACTGTTAAAGGTACTTTAAGTGTAAAGATTTATTCATCTTTTGGTTTTGAGAAAGTAAAACCCTTAGAAACTAAAATACAGGTATATAGTGCATGTTCTACTAAATTTTAATTGGAAAAAATATGAAAAAAAGACTATTATATAATGAAAAAATATGAAAAATATGATATAATATACTTATAGAAGGAAGTGAGTATATTGAATTATAAACCTGAAGAATTTGCTAATATAATAGGTGTAACAGTTAGAACACTTAAAAACTGGGATAAAAGCGGAAAATTAAAGGCTTTTAGAACAGTAACAAATAGGATGTATTATACTGAGGAACATTATATAAAATTCATGGGAAAAAATGAAAAGTATATGATAGCTTTTAATTGTAAGTCAGAGGAAAAAAGACAAAGTATAAGAGACTATGCTAGATTTATTGGATGCGAGGAAATTTAATAAAATTCTTTAGAAAGGATTTTCAGTATGAAAAAACTAAATAAAAATAAATATATAATAATTATTTTCTCTATAATTATTGTATTAATGCTTAGTGTAGGTTTTTTTTTATCTTTAAAAAAACCAGGAGAGAAAATTCAAATAACTAAAAATGAAAATAAAGGAAAAGAACAAATTATTAATGTTAAAAAAGATGATTATATAGAGATTCCAACTGTAGACATATCAAACGGAAGTACACAAATAAATGAACCTAAAAAAAATTTAAAAAATACTGTTAATAAGAAAAACAATACTGATGGTCAAATAAACAATACTTCAAAAGGAAAAGAAGGTACAAAGGAAGAGATACAAAAGAAAACAAGACCAGCAAAAAGACCTGATGCAAAAGATGAAGTGATACATAATTCTAATAATCAAGGGTCTGGGGATATTAGTGAGAATGAAGAAAGTAATAATAATGAAGAAACATTGAATCCAGGGAATGAGGGACAATATGTGGAAATGGAAGGTGAATGGGGAGATATAGTTGCAAATATGAAGTAAAATTAATTATGAGGGGGAAAAATCATGAAAGTTAAGAAAAAAGTTTTATCATTAGGATTAATGGTAACCATATTAGTTAGTAATTACATTGTAGTTTCAAATGCAATGGAACTTAAAAACATTGAAAAAATAGTTGGAAAAAATAGATATGAGACAGCAGCTCTTATTGCAGATAAGCAAAATTATACTACTGCGATACTTGTAAATTCAGATAAGAGTATTGCTGATGGACTTAGTGCTAGTGGTCTAGCTGGAAGTGAAAATGCTCCTATTTTATTAACTCAGAAAGATAACATTCCAGATGAAACATTACAAAGACTTAATAGAGTAACAAAGTTATATATAGTTGGTGGTGAGGACTCAATCAATAAAGATGTAGAGCAAACGCTAACTATGAGAAGAATGGAAGTTAAAAGAATCAGTGGAAATGATAGAATAGAAACAAGTTATAATGTTGCGAAAGAAATAAATTCTGTAAATAAAGTGAAAAACATAATACTTACTAATGCCTATAAAGGAGAAGCAGATTCTATGAGTGTTGCTTCTGTAGCTGTTAGAGATAAAATGCCAATAATACTTACTAATGGAGATAAAATACCTTTTAATACAGATGGATTAAAAACGTATATAGTTGGTGGTAAATCTAGTATGAGTGATACTTTAGTAAATGAAACAAAATCAATAAGAATAAGTGGTGTAGATAGATTTAAGACTAATAAAGAAGTAATAAAGTATTTTTATAAAGATGTTAAGGAGTGTTATATAACAAAAGCCTATACATTAATTGATGCATTAACAGGTTCTACAATTGCCAAAAATAAGCCAATAGTATTAGCTGATGAAGTTAGTGATAAAAGTGTATTAAAAGGAATGGATAAGTTTGATGTAATCGGTGGTGTAAACAATACTACAATTAATAAATGTTTGAATGTCTTAAATGGAGAAGAAAAAGAGACTCCTCATTTTGAGCATAATGATAATTCTGGTATTCAAAATGATAATGGGAATGAAGGGCAATATGTGGAAATGGAAGGCGAATGGGGAGATATAGTTGCAGATATGTAATTTAAGATAAAGTTTTAAAGAGTGTATTTTTATACACTCTTTTTTATTTTTGATTTAAGGAGTGAAAATGTTGAAAAAAATAATAATCTTATTATGTATTTTTCTTATGACACCAACACTTATCTTTGGAGCAGGAGATGGAAATGTAGACACTGGTGGTGGTGATATGGGAGGTGTAATTAAAGGTTATAAATGGACACCTGGAGAAGAAGGTGTTAGAGTAACTGTTGTAGATGATGAAACTAGAGAAGTGGTATCAACTCCAATTGATTTTACAAATGTAAAGAAACCAAATGTAAAATATCATTTTGGAAAAACTTCTAAAATATCATATAAAAATGGAGAGAGATTAACTAAATACGATACATCAAAAAAAACATACTCATACATAATACCATCAGGAAAAGTACCTATAATAATCAAAAGTGATAAACGTAAACCAAACATGAAAGAAATTAAAGCATACTTTTGTGATAAAGTATTTATTCGTCTTTTATCAAAGCTAACGAATATGGGTTATGAAGAATTGACTGGTGGTAAATATAAGCTTTTAATAGAACCAGTTGGATATTGTACAATAAAAGGTGAAAGATATGCACTTACAGCACATGAAGCAGCATTATATGATGAACAATTAAAAGGTACTTTAAGGTCAAAAATGCCTTCCTTTACTCATAAAAATTTACCTTTTGCTTTATTTTTAGAAAATGCAGACTTAGGTTTTCCTGCTTGGAAGGGAACTACTAACAATAAGCAATTGAATTCTACTATAAAAGATAAACTAGGCTTAGGCATAATTTACTTTGGAAATGAAAGTGAAGAAGAAAAACCACCAGATATTGATATAAAACCAGACCCTACACCTACACCACCTAAACCAAATGAAGATGAAGGAAATACAGATACAAAAGAGTATGAATACAGAACTGATACAGATGTTATATCATCTGTATTAATTAGTGGTAGAAATAGAACTCCAGATCATCCTGTGAATGTAAGTTTTAAAATAAAAGATAAAACATATACAATGAAAGACATTTACTTACCAAAAGAAGGTGGAGAACAATATGCATGGGTAAAGTGGCATACACCGAAAACACCAGAAAGAATAATTATTACTGTTTCATCAAATGCAACAAGTGAAACGTCTAAAATTATTGCTAATGTAAGTAACTTAGAAGAAAAAACTCCACCAGACCCAAAGGCTAAAGATAAAGCAGAGTCAAAGTATACTGATAATAATGGTAAATTTAAAATACCAAATCTACCAGATGATAAGGG
Source organism: Clostridioides sp. ZZV15-6597 (assembly GCF_020657815.1). Classification (NCBI taxonomy): domain Bacteria; kingdom Bacillati; phylum Bacillota; class Clostridia; order Peptostreptococcales; family Peptostreptococcaceae; genus Clostridioides; species Clostridioides sp. ZZV15-6597. Next base: position 12,353 of record NZ_JAGWCT010000057.1, read on the forward strand.
AAAAACAACTTCAACTTATGGAGAATGGGATTGTTATTGGGTTGCTCATTGGGTATATTATTCAGATGGAGAAGGTGGTGGAGAATGGGTTGACGAGGGCTGGTGGGAATGGAAATGGATACCATACACTGTAAATTTAAGTGCTATTATGAATATAAAAGCAGATTCCAAAACCCTTACAGCAAAATCAGATGGTAAAGAAATAAAATCAGGTTATGGCATAAATCTTAAAGTTGATGCGAATGTATCATATAATGCTCCAGAAGGGAGTGTTACAGGTGCACAAAATGTAGTTACATATTATCCAGAATTTTATTATAAAGAGTACAATAGGGTATTACAAAGCATTAAAAAAGGATATAGTTCTAGCTTTGAATTGAAAAATAATAAGTACTGTCCTTTTAATGATAAAGTACATTTTACTACTTTATGGTTTACTGATGGTAAATATGTTCCATATGGTAATGTTATGGATGTATGGACACCAGAAGGCATGTTGAGTTTAAATGTAAATGATTTTATTAATATAAAAGGTAATTTATATCAAGATTATCATTTTGGTCCGATAAAAAATATTTCATAGATTAAGAGGTAAATTTGAACAATTATGTTGATTTAAAAAGGTGTCCCCTGGGGGCACTTTTTTAGTGTACAAATATTGGAGTGATACAATAAATGAAATGTACTGGTAAAAGATATTTTTATATAGAGAAAAAAGAGATTGAATATAAAATAGATTACATTACTAAATCTAAAGAAAAATTAAAAAAACAATTCAATTTAAATGATGAAGATATATTAAAGATATTAGAATCTTTGCAAATAAAACTAGAAAAAATTAATAAGAAAATTTCAAAAATGTAATACTTTTATGAAAAAGTCCCCTGGGGGCTTTTAGAGGGAGAGAACACTATGATAAATAATATTGAAAAAGTTGTTTCATTAGGTATGATTCAGTTTGTAACTATATTATTGCTAATAGGTTACTATTTTGGAGGATTAAAATATACTTTAATACTAGGGATTTTTATAATGTTTTTATTAGGCATAACTATTATCAAAACAAGTCTGAATTAAAACATTAGAAAGGATAATTATGAATGGAGATAAAAATATAAAATTTACAAAAGTTGATGAGAAGAGAATGAAAAAAAGAAAAAAACAAAAAGAGATACAAAAAGAAATTTGCCCTATAGGTGAATATGAAGAAGGAAAAATAAGAGTAAGTACAAATCTACCAATTTCTATTGCTGATGCACTTATATATCATACAAAAATAGAATCTATAAAAGAAAATTCCAGGTCTGAACTCTTGGAAAATATTATCATTAGTTGGGCTAAAGAGAATATATCAGAAGAATTATTAAAAGAGGGGTGAACATAGATGATTGATATAGAAGCAGCATTAATAGAAATAGTTAGTAGAGAAAGAAAATGGAAATTTGGTTTACATATAGAACCTGGAACATATGAAAGAGTAATTAATGAAGAATCAAATAAAGAAGTAGATGTAAGTGAGTTGTTAAAAGTATTAAACAATAAATAAAGGAGAAATTGGTATGAGATATATTTCTATGAATAAAAATAGGGAAAAAGAATCTGGCAAATTAATTTCTGTTATGAGTGACAAAGATTGCGATAAAATTAGAATTATGCTATCAGTTATGGAAGAATTGTCAAGAGATAATACTATTTTATACTTATCAAAAAATGACATATGTGAAGAATCCATTTTTATAAATTATGATTATGAAAGACTAGAGTTTCAAGTAAGTATTAAAGATAATTTTTATGGTTATAGTTTATTATCATTTTATAGATTAGAAGATATGTTAAGGTATGTAATAAAATCAACTGGTAGTATTGATATTATTTTTGTAGATGGGACTGATTTTAGTGTTAAAGTTAATTATAAAAAATTAAAAGAGTTGGTAAAAGAAACAGGTGTAACAATCGTTCTTTTAATGGAAAAAGAGACGATTGAACTCTTGAATACGTTGAAATTTAGAAAACAGATGAAAGATATTGATGAAAGTCTAATTTTATATATTGATAGATATAAGGAGATACCAAAAGGTTATTTCTATAAAATAAGTGGTGAATTTAAATCTGTTCAAATAAATACGCCTACATGGATAGAAGATGTACTAAAAATAACAGGTCTTGGATATAAGTATGTAAAAGTAGCAAATTTTTAAAGTAAAAAAGAGAAGGGGTTGATTATATGATTATTAATTCAATTATATTTTTATTATATCTATTTTCTATTTGTATTTATTTAATAGGTATTTATTCTGTTAGTCTAAAAATAAAAAGTAATAAAGAAAATTATGAATTACTAAAACAATGTAAAAAACATTATATATATATAGTAAGAGAAATGGCAATAGGAGCTATACCAATAGTAAATTTTTTAACAGGAGTTATGTTAATAAAAATAAGTATAAAAATGGATGATTATGAAATTAAAAAAGTTATTGAAAATAGAAAAAAATAAAGTCCCCTGGGGTTTTTTTCTAAGCATTTAATTAATCAATAAAAAGAGAGGATTTAAATTCTGATGGAAGATGGCTGTATTTTAATGTTTGGTTTAAGTCTTGCAATTTGTACAATAGTGTATATGTTATTATTTAATAATAAATTGCCTAATGTACTTTTTTACTTTTCTATATTTTTATTGGTAATTTCTTTGTTAGGTATGATTACACCACCCAATAAATAAGAATTTAAGTAAGTAAAAAAAGATGTCCCCTGGGGGATTTTTTTTACTGTAAAAACTTGTAAGAAGGTGTTTGCAAATGTTTTGTAATAGTGTTTATTTTATAAAATAAGATGTACTAAAAATAACAGGTCTTGGATATAAGTATGTAAAAGTAGCAAATTTTTAAAATAGAAAGAGAAAAGAGGTTAGATTATATGTATCTTATATTATATATTTTTTTATATATATTTTCTATTTGTATTTATTCAGTAGGTATGTATTCTATTAATTCAAAAGTAAAAAGTAATAAAGAAAATTATGAATTACTAGAACAAGGTAAAAAGGGTTCTAGATATATAGAAAAAACAATACAAGCAGGAGTTATACCAATCGTAAATTTTTGTATAGGAGTCATGTTTATAATAGCAAGTATAAAAATGGATGATTCTGAAATTAAAAAATGCCTTGAAGATGTAAACAAAAATAATGATGTAAAAGCATATGAGAGTCAGATAAAAGGTATATATTATATTGAATATAGCATTAAAGATAATAAAGGCTTGAAATCAAAAGGAATTGTAAAAGCACATGTTAAATAAGTATAAAAAAGAAGTCCCCTGGGGGCTTTTTTTTATTGGGAAAATTTGAAGGGAGGTGTTTACAAATGTTTTGTAATAGTGTTTAGCTACAATTGAAAAAGTGAAATTCATTATATCAAAATAAGTCCCCTGGGGGCTTTTTATTATGTCATTAAAAAGGAGTGATAAATATTGGCTAAATCAAAGATAGATGAAAGAAAAAAGTTGGTAGAACAGATTCTTTTATCAAAAGGAAAAAGTTATGAGGAGTGGCTAAATGAAACCCACAATAATTTTATCATGCAGAATGTTAATTTGTTAAGTAGTGGATTAGATAAATTAAATCAAGAAAATAGAAAAGGAGGGGACTTATAATGGGTGTTATTGATACTCTATGTAATCTGGGTTTAGAAGTTGTTACTTGGCTTCAGAAACTAGGATTTCCTGCTTGTGCAATTGCTTTTGGAATAGGTGGATTAATTCATACTTTTGGAGGACCTAAAGGTGTTGAGAAAAGCAAAGGATGGTATATAGGGGCTTTTACAGGATTCTTAGTTGTATTAGGTTCTAAAGCATTTGCAGAGTTCTTACAAGGTCGTATAACATTTTGATGTAATATTTATTTTTTTAAATGATACCTATGAGCATGTAAAAAGTTTGATTTTTAAATTATAAAAGTGCTCTTTATGAGCACTTTATATCTATGCAAGTTAAAAGAAATGAGTAGGTGCAATTCCTACAACTTGCTAATTATAAAAATTACAGAGAGGAGTATTAAGTTGGAACTTATAAAGGACTTAATTAATTCATTTTTTGAGACTAGAAATGCAGAGTTTAAGTTTGCAAAGAAACTTGTGAATAAAGAGTATTTAATAAAAATAGGCTTATTTATGTTTATAGTAATAACTATTTTTTTAAATACAGTATTAGAATCAATATCATCATTGACTAAAATCTTCAATGGAGGAGAATTTAATTTATGGAGAATATTTATTCCGAGATTTTTAACCTGTTTTCCAGTATACATAATAGTTTATGTAATATTTTTAGTAGCATATTTGAAGATGATAGCGAATATAAAAACCTCTTATGCAGAATTTGAAGAAGGTCAAAAAGGAACAGTAAGATTTGCAACCAATCAAGAGATACATGAACAATATAAAGCAGTTCCAGAAAAAGATGAATTGTATGAAGGCAAGGGTGGTGTTCCTATTTCAAGGAATCCAGAAACAAAAGAAATATATGTTGATGATAGTTCTGTAAATAATTTAATAATAGGTACAACTAGAAGTGGTAAAGGAGAAACGTATGTTGTACCAACTATAGATATTTTTTCTAGGGCAAAGGAAAAACCATCATTGGTTATAAATGATCCAAAAGGTGAGTTAATTGCAATGTGTGGCGATACACTTAAAGATAGAGGATATGAGGTTTTAATGCTTAATCTATTAGACCCATTAAATTCTTCATCATATAATCCTCTTCAATTAGTTTTAGAGTCCTATAAAGGTGGAAGAATTGATGAAGCACAATTAATATGCAAGACCTTGACTTACACGTTATATCATAATCCAAACTCGAAAGACCCAATTTGGGAAAATTCTGCATCAGCTCTAGTTAATGCAATGATACTAGCAATATGTGATGAATGTATAGAAAAGGGTGAAGAACATAAAATTACTATGTATACAGTTGCGAATATGCTTTCAACATTGGGTTCTCAAAATAGAAAAGATTATGAAGGTAATAATATAAATGCTTTAGATGAATATTTTAAAAAACTACCAAATACCTCAGCTGCTAAATTACAATATGCAACAAGCAGGTTTGCAGAAGGTAATACTAGAGCGAGTATATTTACAACAGCTATGAGTGAATTACAACTTTTTACTATGGATAAGATGGCAAAATTGACATCTAAGAATACAATTGATTTAAAAGGTGTAGGATTTAAGAATCCTCTAGCAAAAGAACATAAACCAAAAGCAATATTTATGGTAACTCCAGATTATGATTCTAGTAATCATAAAATAGCAAGTCTTTTTATAAGACAACTATATTATGTACTAGCAAAAAATGCATCTTTAAGCAAAAATGGAAAATGCGAGATAGGAGTTGAGTTTATATTAGATGAATTTGGAAATATGCCACCAATTGAGTCTTTTGCAAATATAATAACAGTGTGCTTAGGTAGAAATATTAGATTTAGTTTAATAGTACAAGCATATTCACAATTAGAAAAAATATATGGAAAGGATATGAATACAATAGTTGCGAATTGTGGTAATCAAATATATTTACTTACAAATGATGACACTACAGCAGAAAAGTTTTCAAAGTTAGTTGGAGAGAAAACAGTAATAACACGTTCAAGGTCAGGAAAGGTACTTTCTTTATCTAAAAGTCAAACTGAAAACTTAGATACAAGAAGGTTATTGAAGGCAGATGAATTAACCAAACTACAAGAAGGAGAAACCGTAGTTGTAAGGGTTATAAAACGTAGAGATTTAAAAGGAAGAAAAATAATTTCATATCCAATATATAATCGGGTAGGGGATGAAAGAGCATTTAGATATAGATATGAATATCTTAATGATGATTTTGGAAATAAGAAATCATTCTGTGATATTCAAGTTAATACTGTACATAAAGATGTGAATTTAGAAGAGTTAAGTTTATTTCATGAAAAGACAAAAGAAGAGGTGAAAAGAGAAATAGAAGAACGAATAGAGTCAATAATGAAAACTAAAATAAATCCATTATCATATGAAAATGAAAAAATAGATACAGAAAATCAAAAAATATCAGAGTATCAAAAAAATATTATTTTAAAAATAGGTAATAAAATTTTAAGTTGTGATGATATTAAAGAATTGGAAAAGTTATCATCAAAAGAAGATATATTTGATTATTTAAAAGATATAGGAAGGGAAGATTTTATTGAAACAATCAAGAAAGTATTAGATTAGATATTTGCTTATGTAAGAAATAAATTTAGCCAAAGAAAGGAGTGTTTTTTTTGGGAGAAAGTGAAATGATAGATATATTATCCAAATATGATTCTATAATAGTAATTAAAGAGTTTATAGGAGGAGCATTTAGAGCAGTTGGATGGTACTTAATAAAATTTTTAGTTATGATATCTAATTCCGTTGAAGGTGTAGTTGATAAAGTATACACTTTGAACGGATTTTTTAATAGCCCCGAAATTAATGAGTTAATAAAAATGTTTAAGCCAGTTATATTCGTTATTTTGATGGTGTCACTTGGTTATTTAGGATTCCAATTAATGCTTAATAGAAAATTTAAGTTAGAAGGTTTAACTACTAATATAGCACTTGCAGTAGTAGTTGTAGTTGCGTTACCTACATTTATGTTACAAGTAGCAAAAATAACTGATACAGCAATATCAGCAGTAAATAGTAAATATGAAACAACGGCTAATAAGGTTATTAAAGAAAACTTGACAGATATATATTTATTTGAAGCAAATAATTTCAATAAGTCTACTAAAAATAATATACCTGAAAGTGCAGTCATGAATGTAAATGTTTTAGATGAATTAGATACTTCAAAGGTGAAAAATAAAGATTTATTTTCAAAGAAAATTGGTTTTGATGAAAATAGTAAAAAAATGTTGGTAGATTTAAGTGATGGTTTTTTTGGTATGGGTGGAGAATCTTATTATAGATGGCACTTAGACTACTTTAATGTAATAGTAACCTTAACATGTATTATTGTAGTCATAGTGCTTTCATCAATAAGGATAGCAAAAATAATAGCTGAAATAGGAATTAAAAGAATATTTGCAACACTATACTCTTTTGCAGATATAAGTACAGGTCAAGGATTAAAGACTATTGTAAAAGATTTATTTTCATCTTTTGCTATATTATTTTCAATATCTTTATTAATAAAAATATATCTATTACTTAGTTCATATGCATCTTCAAAAGTAGATGGAATAGCAGAATTAATAGTTTTAATTGGTGGAGCATCAGCAGTTATTTCTGGACCAGATATTGTTGAAAGAATTTTTGGAATAAATTCTGGAGTGAGTACTGGAAATGTTATATCTTCAATATATCATGGTGGAGAAATGGCAAAAGGTGGTTTCTCAGCAATTAGAGATATGACAAGTAAGGTTGCAATGGGTGGAGCTACTGTAGCATCTGGTATGAGTGGTTTTATTGATGGATTTAGAACAGGAAGCAATAGTTTAAATGAAGATGATAAAATTAGTAAAATTGATAAAATGCCTAGTGCTAATTCAGATTTAAGTTTGAATGATAAATCCAATAGACCTATAGATCAAGAAGAGAGAAAGCCAAAAGATGAAAAGGAATCTAATAAAGATAATTCTTCAATAAAGAAACCAGATAATCAAGAAAAGCAAGATAAGCAAATTCCAAATAAATTAAAAGATGAAAATATGAGAAATAAACTAGATGATGATACAGATTCTCCTTTAGGAAATATTAGAGACAAAATAGAAAATAAAGGTGACAATAAATCAATAGACGACTTAAACAATAAGAATAAGAATGATAGTATTGATAAAATGCCTAATATTGATAAAATACCTAAAGTGGAAAATAAATCTGACAAAGATAATAGTATAAATAGAAATCCTGTTAAAGAGCCTATGAAAAAGGATGATATAAATAGAACATCAACACAAGGTCTTGATAGGAATAATAATATTAGAACAGGTATGAATAGGGATGGAGAAAATTTCAATAGTAAAAGTGAAGGAGTAAATACTCCAAATAACAATCTAAGAAATAGTAAAGATGATATTGTACCTAAAGTTGATTCTCCTAAAATAGCAGATAGAGGAAATGAATCATATGTAGATAAGATTGAGGAAAAAATAAGTCCACTATCACAAAAAGTGTCTCAGCACTATCAATTAGGTAAAAACACAGGAGCAAAATTTAGAGATAGTATAAATAAGAAAATGGGTTCTAAAAAATAATAAAGAACAATTAATATAATTTAGAAAGGATGTTTTTATGTATAATATTCCAAATGAAATTTCTTCAGAAACTAAAATATTTAAATCAATATATGTTACTGACTTATTAATTATTCTGTTAGCCTTGTTCTTTGCATGGCTAACAAGTTCAATTGTTTATCCAACTTTAATACTTGCATATTATATATATACATTAGTGGTAGCAATATTTTTAGTTGCAAAAAGTCCGATAAATCCAGGAATGAGAAACTTTATGTCAATATATTTATTGATTACTAGAGATAGAAAAACGTATCATTCTATAGATTGGGATGAATAAAGTAATTTTGAGAATTTAATATTGAAAGGAGTTATTATGCTTAGAAAAAAGTATATAAGTGAATTAAGTAAAGAAGAAAAAAAGTTGGAAAAGCAAGAAAAAAAAGAGTTGAAAAAGATAAATAAAAAAATTGATAAAGACATAACAGAATTACTTCCTTTTTTAGATGTAACAGAAAATGAAGCCTTTGAAACTAAAGATGGGGTTATGGATATGTTTCAAATATCATCTTGTGATATATATACATTAAATAAAGAAGAAATAAATGCACATATTTCCACCTTTGCAACGTTTTTAAGAACATATCAAGATGATATAAAAATTATATCAATGAATTTTCCAGTAAATACATTTATTCAACAACAGTATTTTAAAAGAGTTATAGAAAGAACCACTAATCCTACACATTTACATTTTTTAAAAATAAAATTAGATCAACTTGAACGTATAGAATTTAATAGGGAAAATAAAGAATTTTATATTTTTATATATGCAAATAATGAAGATGAAATGGATGATAAAATTAATTTGATATTTAGATTATCGGCTGGGAAATTCAAATTTAGTAAAATTGATTTAGATAAAAAAATAAAAATACTTTTTAAATTATCCAATCAAAATACAAAAATATAGAGAGATATAAAGGGAGATTTAGTATGAATAAACTAATAAAAATTAATAAATTTAATAAAAAAGAGTACAATCCATATCTTTTGAGAGAAATTCAGCCACAAGGAGGAATTAGATTTTCTACAAGAATTATAGAAAAAGGTGATGGTTTTGAGACCTGTTTACATGTTTATGGTTACCCAAAACAAAATGATACCTTTTGGTTAGAAAAACTTTTTAGTTTTAGAAACGTTATAACTACACTAGATGTAAAAACAGAAAAAAAAGAAAAAACCTTAAATCAAATGAATAAATCTTTGGCTGAGTATAATCATAGATTTTATGAAGATCGTGATATAGTAAGCAAAATACAAGCAAAAGGTTCTTATGATACTTTATATGGCTTAGTAGAGGATATTACGAATTTTGGGGAAGTAATGAAGTCAATACATGTAAGATACTATATATCTGATAAAACAATAGAAGGTGTTGAAAATAGAGTTGCTGAAATATCAAAAGAATTAGAAGGTATAGGATTTAAAACAGCTATTTGTTTAAGTGAACAAACAGAAGAGTGGATGTCCTTATTTTGTAAATATGAGAAACAACAAAGTTTTAGGTATGAAAGAAAAGGAAAACCACTTCAAGCTCTTGCTCTTGCAGGTGGGTATCCTTTTCGATTTACTAGTCTAAATGATAAAACTGGTTGTTATCTTGGACAGACTTTTACTGGTGGTGATATAATTTTTGATCCCTTTACTAATGATGGAAGGAAAAGAATATTCTATAATTCTGTGATTGTAGGTCTTATGGGACAAGGTAAATCAACATTATTAAAAGAACTTTCACATAGCAATACAATTGTTGGTAATACAACAAGAATTATTGATGTTACTGGAGAATTTGAGGCATTAGTTAAGGCTGAAGGAGGAAAGACAGTATCTTTAGATGGTACTGATGGAATAATAAACCCACTAGAAGTTTTTGCTACAATAACAGATAAGCATACTTATAAAGTAAATAATGAAATGTCTTTCACTACTCATCTTGATAAAGTTAGTACAATATATAAATTTTTAGTGCCAGAATGTTCAGCAAGTGAACAAAGAGAGTTTGAAAAATTACTTAGTGAATTTTATGTTTATCATGGAATCGAAAAGGAAAAATCAACTGAGTATGAAACAGAAAGGTATCCAATTGTTGAAGATTTGTTACATTATGTTGAAAAGCAGATGTATGATGATGTAGCCAATAAAATTCCTAAAAAAAATATTACATTAAATAGGCAAGAAAAACTTGAAAATATAATATTAAATTTAGAGAGTATAGTTAGAGATTATGGAAAATTATTTAATGGACATTCCTCTATTGCAGATATTACTAATGAACAAGTAGTATCTTTTGAACTTAGAAACTTAACACAGTTTGATGAAAGAATATTTAATGCACAAATTTTTAGTGTTTTAAATCTTCTTTGGAATGAAGCATTAGTTCAAGGAAGAAGAGAGAAAGATAAGTTTGATAAAAATAATAAAGACCAAACAAAAACTTTTGCTTCATCAATAGAAGAAGCAAAAAAATTCTTTTTACTTATAGATGAAGCACATAGAATTATAAATTCAAATAATATAAAGGCTGTAAAATTTTTAACTGATTTTGAAAGAGAAGCAAGGAAGTATTTTGCAGGTATAATATTTGCATCTCAGAATATAAAGGATTTTGTTCCAGAAGACGTAACAGGAGAAGTATTTCAAGAAATTAAAAAACTATTTGCCCTTACACAGTATAAGTTTATTATGCGTCAAGATCACAGTGATAAAGAAGTTTTTAATAAGGTATTTGAAGGTCAACTATCAGAAAGTGAATTAGCACAGATAGCAAACTTATCTAAAAGAGAATGTTTGTTGTCTATTTCTGGTCAAGAAAATATTTTCTTTGAAATCGACATTAGTAAATATGAATTAGATTTATTTGCAGGAGGTGCTTAGAATGAAAAATAAAAAGATAGTATTTGGAATTGTTATTGCTATTTCTATATTAATAATATCAATATCTTACTTTTGTATAAATAATAAAAAAGATGAAGGTATTGAGCATAAAGAACTTGTAATAGAAGATAAAGATAAAATAGAAGATAAAGAATCTAATAATAATGAGAAAAAAAGTGTCAAAGAAGAAACAGAAGATATAGCAAAAAAATTTGTTATAGCATGGCATACAGTTGAAGAAAATCCAAAAAATAGGATAGATTCAGCTAAAGATTTAATTAATGAAAATTTCTATAAAGAATTGAAAGATGAAGAAGAACTTGAATATAACGATGTTAGAAAAGATAAATATACTTATAGAAGAATAAAAGAACTAGTTGCAGTAGATTACAAAGAGAAAGATGGAAAAGTCTATTGGACTGTCAAAGTGTGGTATGATTGGTTAGATAAAGATAAGAAAATACAAGAAGGTAATTTAATGACAGTATATCATGTTGGATTATTAAAAGAAAATAATAACTGGAAAGTGTTTGAAAGTCCAGCAGAATTTTATTAAACTACTATCTTTTAAAAGGAAATTAAAAGATAGTAGTTTTTTAATTTCCTTTTTTATATGAGGAAAGCGTAGGGACTAAAGATGTTAAATTCTATAAAGAAAAAAATAATTTTGTCTGTGATAAGTCTATCTATAGCCTTTATGATGATATTTATGCTGATACTTTCTGTATTCTTTATTGCAAATAATTCTAGTGGAGGTGGGTATTATTCAGGAGGGATCTTGGAGGGTGTCCCAGAAGAATATATGCCTTATTTTAATGAAGCAGCAACAATATTTCATGTTCCAAATTGGACTTTAGCAGCAATTGCAAAACAAGAAAGTAATTTTAATCCAAATGATGCTTATGGTGGTGCTTGGGGAATAATGCAAATTCAAAAAACAGACTGGAGCTATTATATATCAAATGGATTAGGTGATTTATATAAAAGTGTAGGATATTCATTTTCTAGTGCAGATAATATGTGGCAAAAATATTTAAAAGATGTAAGGGCACAAGTTTTAGCAGGTTCTTGGGAATGTATGAGATATACAAATATAGTTTTGAAAAGTAAAAATATAATTGAGAGTGTACCATATAAAGATAATCAAAAAATGGCTGAAAATATGGACTTGATTAACTGGAATGCAAGTGAGAATGATGCAACATTTAAAGAAATACTAAGACGTTCCTTTGCCTGTTATAATGGTGGACCTGGATATGGTTTAAAAGTAAATTTAGATAAAGCACAAAATAATTATCCAAATAAAGTTTTTAAATATGCAATGGAATTTAGAGAAAATGCAAGTAATTTACCAGATGTAGGTGGAAATCCAAATTCTCCAAAAGCAAAACAACTATTAGATGTAGCATTTAAACAAAAAGGAAAACCGTATGTATGGGGAGCTACAGGACCAAATAGTTTCGATTGTAGTGGGTTAACTCAATATTGCCATAAGCAAATAGGTATTCAAATACCTAGAACGGCACAATCGCAATCATATGCAGGTAAACCAGTAGATAAAAATAATTTACAAGCAGGGGATTTAGTATTTTTTGGTTCTAGTGTAGATAATATTACTCATGTTGGAATGTATATTGGAAATCGTCAGTTTATACATTCGCCACAAACAGGTGATGTAGTGAAAATAACAAGCTTAGATAAAGAATATTATGCAAAAAGATTTAAAGTTGCAAAAAGATTTATCTAAAGCAGTAAATTGAATCCAAAAAAGGTGTCCCCAGGGGACATACAGAGAAGGAGTTTAAAACATATTATGGGAGAATATTATAT
>NZ_JAGWCT010000058.1:0-25125 GCF_020657815.1 Clostridioides sp. ZZV15-6597
AACTTAAATTATATCAAATTGATAATAAACTATATATTATACTTTTTTGTAGAGTAGAATTATAATTATAGAAAGAAAAAAAACTATCAAGCATGAAAAAAATGTAGAAAAAAGTAGAAAAGATTCTTTTACAAAGAAAGGGAGGGATAATCTTGCAAGAGAGAGAAGAATTAGTTTTAAATCCAGTTCCAAAAGAGGAAAGAGTTGGATGGTTAGCTCCATTATTTAATATGCTTGGCTCTAATATAGCCATATCAGAATTAATGGTTGGAGGAACCTTAATTTTAGGAATGACTCTTTCCAATATGATTATTACATCAATTATAGGGAACTTAATATTAGTCGCAATTATTATGATACAAGGTTATATTGGTTGCAAAGAAGGGTTAAATACATATGTATTAGCTAAGGGGGCATTTGGAGAGATAGGTGGAAAATATCTTATATCTCTATTGCTTGGAATAACTAGCTTTGGTTGGTTTGGTGTACAAGCAGGAGTTGCTGGATTATCAGTACAAAAAATATTTCCAAGTGTAAACTTAACACTAGTCACAGTTATACTTGGATTATTAATGGTAGTTTTTGCTTTGTATGGTTTTAAGGCAATGGCTAAGTTTAATTACTTAGTTATACCACCACTTATAATATTAATGGCTTGGGGAGTTTTTAAAGCTTTTTCTACTTATGGAGTTGAAGCCATTTACAATTACACTCCTCAGACAACAATGAGCATGGTTGAAGGATTAAATATGGTTGTTGGTCTTATCATAGTTGGTGCGATTATATCACCTGACCAATTAAGATATACAAGAGGAGTAAAAGATATTTGGATAATTGGTTTTTTAGGATTAGGTATTATTTCATTGTTCCAACAAGTTGCAGCAGGTGTAATGTCTATGGGTGCTCCTACTTGGGACATAACAGAAGTATTGGCTAATTTAGGGTTTGGATGGATAGCATTTGTTATTTTAATACTTGCATCTTGGTCAACCAATGTATCAAATGCCTATTCTGGTGGATTGGCACTAAAAACTATTTTTCCAAATGTAAAGAGAAATGTATTAACTTTGGTTGCAGGTCTAATAGGTACAACAATAGCAGCTACTGGTATAATATTCAAATTCCAATCATTCTTATCTTTCTTAGGAATAGCAGTTCCAGCTATAGCAGGAATTATGTGGTGCGAATATTATTTTATACAAGGAAGAACTTATAAACACAGAGAAGGAATAAATTGGATTGCAGTAATAAGTTGGTTGATTGGTTTTGCAGCATCATATTATACTTCAAAAATAAGTTTCTTAATACCACCAATAAATGGAATCGTAGTGAGTATGATTCTTTATTATATACTAATGAAATGTTTTGGAAGTAAAGATAAATAAAGGGGGAATTTGTATGAGTCGCAAAGTGAAAATAGGTATAATTCAACAACATAGTGTACTTGGAGATGTTAAAAAAAATATAGAAAAAGCAGTAGATATGATAGATGATTTAGGAAATCAAGGTGCAGATATTATTTGTCTGCCAGAATTATTTGCTACAGGATATAACTTAGAATATTTAGGCGGAATTAAAACATTAGACCTAATAAGAGAACATAACAAATACATAGAAGAATCAATGTCAGAAGCAGCTAAAAGAAATAATGTATACCTAATATCTCCATATGGAACTTTAGAAAAGGACTCTACGCATGTTTTCAACTCAGCTGTTATATTCGATAGACAGGGTAATATGATGGGGGAATACTGTAAAAATCACCTATGGTCATTGGAAGCAGTATACTTTAAAGCAGGGGAAAAAGTAAATGTATATGATGCAGACTTTGGTAAATTTGGTGTGATGATATGCTATGATGCAGGATTCCCAGAAGTTGCTAGAGAATTGACATTAAAAGGCTCTGAAATAATATTTATACCTTCTGCGTGGAGAATACAAGATGAAGATATGTGGGATTTAAACGTATCTCAAAGAGCTTTAGAAAATACTGTCTATACAGTAGGAGTGAACTTAGTAAGTAATGACCCTAATTTGATACTGTTTGGAAAGAGTAAAATATGTAATCCTAGAGGAACTATAATAAGTCAATTAGATACATATAGAGAAAAATATATATTAGAAGAGATTGACCTAGATGAAATAGAAAAATATAGGAACGATATTCCCTACTTAAAGGACAGAAAAAATAGTTACAATATATAATTTTACATTATATGTTAAGGTATAATTTCGATAAAAAATAAAAATAAGAGGATATGTCAAACGTTAAAGATAAAGTTATTAACTCTGTTTGATATATCCTCTTTAATAATACCAGCTTTGCTTTAAAGATTTTTGAAATAATTTATAAGAAAGTCTTTAAATAATAAGACTGCTTTAGATGCATAATTCTCACTAAACCATGAAAGATTTAAATATCTTTTAAATTCAATATCTTTTATATGTAATAGTTTAATTTCAGGGTCTCGAGATAAGCCCCATGATTTTCCACATATAAATCCAACTCCTTGAAGTGATTTTATAAGAGCATAGATTGTATATGGAGAATCGGATTCAAAGGCTATTTTTGGCTTGAAATTAGCTGATTCACATAATATATCTATTATTTCTCTATAATTTTCACCTTTAGTTATAACGATAAAGTTTTCGTCTGAAACTTCATTTAGATAAACCCCATCCTTTAATGATAGAGAGTGGTTTATTGAAACTCCTAATAATATTTCCTCACAGGTTAATGTTATATTATTTTCTGAGTTTAATTTTGTAAATGAAGAAGATATATACAAATCAAAATCACTTTTCTTATAAGAAGATGGTAGAGTATGTGAAACATTAAAGGTAATATTAGGATATAGTTTTCTAAAGTTACTCAAAAGTGGTGGTAATACATTAGCAGCTGCTGTAGCTAATATTTTTACTTCACCAGAGTTTTCTAAGGAAATATCTTGTAATTCTTTCTTTGACATTTCTACTAAATCTAAAATACTATCCACCCTTTTTAGAAATAATCTACCGTACTCATTTAGTACAATATATCTTCCCTTTCTATCGAATAACTGAACTCCAAGTTCTTTTTCTAAAGAAGATATGGTTTTACTTAAAGCTGGTTGTGCTATGTTTAGTTTTTGTGATGCTTTTGTTATGTGTTCCATTCTAGCGACAGTTTGAAAATACTTAAGATGCAATAAATCCATAATATAAAATACACCTCTTTTAATATAACTTGAATTATATAAATTTGATAATTAATTATATATTATACATTATAATACAAAGCTTGTATAATAAACTATAATATATCATAAAGTTATTTAAATAGTTACTAATATATTTACATAATCTAACTAATAAAGGAGATATTTAATATGAAGTTAACTAAGGAAATATTAGAATATGCTTTAATAGGAGGTACAATTTTAGGTGGAGGAGGTGGCGGTGCAAAGGAAAGTGGAAGAGATATGGGGGAATATGCCTTACAATATGGGTTTCCAGAGCTAATAAGTATAGATGAATTACATGATGACGCAATTGTTTTAAATGTATCTGCAGTAGGAGCTCCAGCAGCACCACTTAAGTATGCTGATAATGATGATTATATAAACACAGTCAAAATATTTATTGATAAACTAGGATTAGATATACAAGGTATTATTACTAATGAAAATGGAGGGTGTGCAACAATAAATGGATGGCTTCAGTCTTCTGTGCTTAAAATACCACTAATAGATGCACCTTGTAATGGTAGAGCCCATCCAACAGGCCTGATGGGAAGCCTTGGATTACATAGAGATAAAACATATAAGTCTTATCAAGCTGTGTCTGGTGGAAATCCAGAACTTGATAATCATATAGAGGGATTTGTAGAGGGTTCTTTAAATAAGACAGCAGGACTTGTTAGACAGTGTGCTGTAGCAGCAGAAGGACTAGTTGCTGTAGCTAGAAATCCTGTAAAAGCTTCTGTTGTAAAAGAAAATGCTGCTATAGGAGGCATAAGTCATGCAATAGATTTGGGTAAAGAGTTCTACTTAGGTCTAGAAATATCAAAAGATAAAGCAATAAACAACGTTGTCGAATTTTTGAATGGAGAGGTAGTTTCAGAAGGAACAATAGAAACTTTAGAGTTAGAAACTACAGGTGGATTTGATGTAGGTAAATTGATTGTAAATGGTTATGAGGTAACTTTTTGGAATGAATATATGACAATAGATAAAGACAATAATAGAATAGCAACGTTTCCAGATTTAATTATGACTTTTGATAAAAACACAAGTATGCCTGTTACATCAGCAGAAATCAGAGAAGGGCAAGAGATAGTTTTAATAAAAACTTCTAAAGAAAATTTAAAACTTTCAATAACAATGACACAAGAAGAATTATTAAAAGATATAGAAGATATATTAAATAAAAAAATAATTGGAGTTAATTAGGATGTGTAGTAATTTAATTGATTGAAGAATTAAAATTAATTAAATTTAAAGAGCAATACAATACCTATAAAATTATAAATAAAACAAATACTTAGGAAGAAGTTTATAAAAATAAATAAGATATGAAAGATTATAAGAAAAAGTTTATAAGAGCTCAAATAAAATAAGTGAAACAATAGGAAAAAGTTTATAAAGATATAAATAAAAGAAAAAAATGCTGTAATATTTATAAAAATAAAAGGAAAAATATTTACACAAAAATTATAAATAAAAGAAATAAAATTGGATGGTGAGCAAATATGATGTTAAAACAAATTTTGGAAGTTTATGATATTATTGATAGCGCAGAAGTAGATGGAGAATGTGTAAAAAAATATTTGGAAAGCTATGGTGGGAAGAATATATTAGTAAAAACTTTAAGTACGGAAAAAGGGTCTACTGATTTAGTAAAGTTTACAATACAAGGTAAAAATGGAAAATCATCAGGAGGAACAGCTAAGACATTAGGTGTCTTAGGAAGACTAGGAGGTATTGGAGCGAGACCAGAAATGATAGGTATGGTTTCTGATGCTGATGGAGCTTTAGTAGCAATAGCAGTAGGAGCAAAATTATTGGACATGCATAATAAGGGAGATTTTATTGATGGAGATGTAATAGTTTCAACTCACATATGTCCAGATGCACCTACTAAAGAACATAAACCAGTTCCATTTATGGATTCTCCAATTGACATGAGAACTATGAATGAAAACGAAGTTGATTTAAGTTGTGATGCTATATTATCAATAGATACAACTAAAGGTAATAGAGTTATAAATACAAGAGGATTTGCTATATCTCCTACAATAAAAGAAGGATATATTCTAAAAACAAGTAATGATTTATTAGATATAATGCAGACTACTACAGGAAGACTTCCTTATGTATTTCCTGTGTCAATACAAGATATAACTCCATATGGAAATGGTTTATATCATATAAATAGTATTCTTCAGCCAGCTGTAGCTACAAAAGCACCTGTAGTAGGAGTTGCTATAACAACTGAGACAACAGTTGCTGGATGTGCAACTGGAGCAAGTAATTATTCTGATTTAGAAAGTGCAGGAAGATTTGTTGTTGAAGTAGCAAAATACTATAGCAGTGGAAATTGTGAGTTTTATGATGAGCATGAATGGGATATTCTAATGAATAGATATGGAAGCCTAGATAAGTTTCAAACTTTTGGAGAATAATAAAGTTGTATTTTATTGATGCTTTAGAATAGATGATATAGGTTAAATTATTGTGATATAATATTTAGAGTAAATAAAAATTGTAGATACAATAATTTTAGGGGGAGTTAATATGAAATTAACAAAATCAATATCATCAGTATTGTGTTTATCTCTAGTTTTAAGTTTATCATCAATATCATATGCAAATGAAATGGGAAGAACGGCAACAGAAAATACTTTAATAGGAAAGGATAGATATCAGACAGCTATTGAAGTAAGTAAAGAAGGTTGGAGTAGCGCAAATGAGGCTGTAATAGTTAATAGTGAATCTATTGTAGACGCATTATCTGTTACACCATTTGCTAAATTAAAGAACGCTCCAATACTACTTACAGAAAAAAATAATTTAAATTTGCAAACTAAGAAAGAATTAGAAAGATTAGGTGTTAAAAAAGTTTATATAATTGGACTATCTGGCTCTGTATCAGACAATGTACAAAAACAACTAGAATCTAATAACCTAACAGTTGATAGAATTGGTGGTAGTGACAGACATCAGACAGCTTTGAACATAGCTAAAAAGATAGAAGGTTTAAAAGACATATCAGAAATAGCTGTTATAAATGGATATACAGGTCTTGCAGATGCAGTTAGTATAGCTTCTGTAGCTGCTACTAATGGTATGGTTATACTTCCAGTTTCTGATGCATCTGGAGTGTCTAGTTTTAAGGATTTTATAGCCTCTAAAAATATAAGTAAGTCATACATAATAGGCTCTACTAATGCTGTATCAGATAAAATAAAACAAAGTCTGCCAAATTCAGAAAGAATAGGTGGAGCAGATAGAAATGAAACAAATGGAAAAGTAATAGAAAAATTTTATACATCAAATAATTTAGATAATGTATTTGTAGCTAAAAATGGAATGAAAAAACAAAATCAACTTATAGATGCTCTAGCAGTAGGTGTATTAGCATCAAAAGAAAATTCTCCAGTACTTATAGTAGGAGATAAATTGAGTGCAACTCAAAAGAGTATGTTTACAAATAAAAAGGCGACTGCTATAACTCAAGTTGGTAGTGGTGGAAATGAAAATGCATTTACAGAGCTAAAAGCTTTACAAGGAAGTAGTATTGGTAAGAAAGTAATGTATGTAGCTAATACAGATAAAGTAAATGTAAGAAGTGATGCTACAATAGAAGCTTCTGTAGTAGGTTATCTAAATAATGGTGATGAAGTAGAAGTTTTAGAAGTACTAAAAACGGGATGGGTTAAGATAAAATACAATGACGATATTGGATATGTCAGTGGGTCTTATCTAACAAATAATAAACCTAATAATAATAGTGAAAATGTTAAGATAAAATATGTAAAAGAAAAAGATGGTCTAAATGTTAGAAAAGGACCAAGTACGGAAGATGAAAAAATAGGACAACTTCCATATGGAAGTAAGGTAGAAACTGTAGAAATGTTTGCTACGGGATGGGTAAAAATAAAATATAATGGTGGATATGGCTATGTAAGTAATGATTACCTATCTGATACACCAGTTATCTAAACTTATAGATAATAAATAATAAAGAGACTGTCTTAATATTAATGGCAGTCTCTTTATTATTATGAAATGTTGATTTTAATAATGATTTCTATTTTGATAACTTAATTCTAGGAGTTATTATTGTAGATATTATTAACATACAAATACTTAAAATCCAATGTTTAATGCCAAAATTGAATATCAATAGATTTATCCCTGCAATTGTAAATAAACAGTATTTAATTAGGATTAAAATTGTATTTATTGAAATACCCTTTATCGATATTATTTTAAAACTGAGAATGGTCATTCGAAGCCCTATAAATGCCAATAATACACCTATAATATCTTGGATTAAGTAATAGTATTTAAAATGCATATTTTAATCAACTCTTCTCTGCATAGTAGTAGATATTTCTAAATCTTCTATTTCATCATCTGTATATGTAAGCATGGTAAAACCTGTGACACCATAAATAAATGAAATTATAGGCGTAATCCAACTTAGAAAACAATATGGAATAAATTCAAGTGGACTTACACCAAGAGTTTGGGCACAGAAAACAGCATTTGAATTCCATGGTATTAATGGACCGCCAAGGGTTGCTGTATCTTCTATAATTCTAGATAAATTTTGTGGTTTTAGCCTAAATTCCTTATATATTGGGGACATTAAAGTTCCAACAAATACCGATGTGAACATCATGGATGAACTAAATGCATTTGCAAAGTAGCTTACTATGAAAGTAGAGCCAACTAACTTAGTTCTTGATTTTCCTATTTTATTTATCATTGGTTGAAGTAATACTTCTAAGAATCCAGTTTTTTGGAGAATTCCAGCAATAACGAAAACTACAAAGACTAGTAAAACGGTTTCAGCCATACTCATTATTCCACCACGATTTAATAATTTATCAGCATAAACAAATCCTGTGTCTATAGTAAATCCTGATAACATGTAATTTAAGACATCACCTATTTTTTCTCCTTCTTGAATTACAGCTATAATAAGCCCCATAATAGCTGAACTTAATATAGATATAATAGGAGGCTTTTGTAACAATAAAAGTAATAATAAGAATAGTATTGGAATCATTGCTACTAAACCAATATGAAAGTTTGAATTTAATACATCTTTGATTTGATTTATTTGAACATAGTCAATAGTATTATTTGAATACTTAAGCCCAATTACAGTGTACAAAACGATACATATTATATATGCAGGTCCTGTTGTGTAAACCATGTGTTTCATATGAGTAATTACATCTGTTTTACAAACCGCAGCAGCTAGATTTGTAGAGTCGGATAGAGGAGACATTTTATCTCCAAAAAAAGCACCGGATATGACTGCACCAGCTGTTAAGCCAAGGGGAATACCCATACTAGTACCAATACTCATCATTGCCATACCAGACGTTCCAAGCGTTCCCCAAGATGTACCAGTAGCAACAGAAGTAAGTGAACAGACTATTAATGTTGTAAGTAAAAAATACTTAGGTGTTATTATTGTCAGACCACTATATACTACTGTTGGGATTGTACCAGCAGCTATCCAAGCTGCTATTAGTACCCCAACAGAAAGTATAATTAAATTTGATTGAAAGGCATCTTTACCAACTTCAAATCCAAAAGCTTCTATTTCTTCATTAGTATAACCAAGTCTCATAGCTGCTGGAACTACTATAAGCCATGAAAGTAAAAACATTGTAGTTATAGAAGCTTTAAATAGAACTATACCAACCGATGTTAAAGCTATTATCGCAAGCATTACTAATAACGAATATCTAAATGAAGGTCTTTTTCTTTCTGTACCTATTTTCATAGCGCAAATTCTCCTTAAATGTTTTTAGTTAATTGCATTTTTTATTCTTATAAGAGCTTCTTCAACCATGCTTCTTGGACAAGCTAAGTTTATTCTTTGATATCCGCTTCCTCCAATACCAAAACTACTTCCTTGATTTAAGGCAACTTTACCTTTTTTTACTAATAGATTTTCTAATTCTTCATCACTTAATCCAAGTTGGCTAAAATCTACCCATAATAAATAAGTACCTTCTGGTTTTCTGACTTTAAGTTTTGGCATATTTTCATTTATATATTTTATAGCAAAATCTATATTAGATTCTAAGTACTCTAAGAATGACTCTAGCCAAGGCTCACCATTGTTATATGAAGCTTCTGTTGCAACTAAACTAAAACAGTTATTTCTCTTTATATCAATTCTAGTAAATGCATTATCTAACAATTTATAATCTTTTTCATCAGGTAGTACAACATATGAAGATTGAAGACCTGCTATATTAAAAGTTTTAGTTGGTGCCATACAAGTAATTGTATTTTTTTCAAAATCTTTAGATATAGATGCCATAGGTATATGTTTATGATTTTTAAATATAATATCACTGTGTATTTCATCTGATATAACCTTTACACCGTATTTAAGGCAAATATCTCCTAGTTTCTTTAATTCATCCTTTGTCCATACTCTTCCAACTGGATTGTGAGGATTGCAAAGTATAAACAATTTTACATCTTTGATTTTACTTTCAATGTCTTCATAGTCCATTATATAGTTTCCATTTTCTAATTTTTGTAGTGGGCTTATAACTAGTTCTCTATTATTATTTTTTACAACACTATTAAAAGGGCTGTAAACTGGTTCCTGTATCATTATTTTATCGTTTTCTTTTGTAAGCTCATTTATTAAAAGGCTTATTGCTGGGATAACACCTGGGCTATAAACTAACCATTCACTTTTTATCTTCCAATCATGTCTTTTATCCAACCAATTCACTATAGATTCATTGTAAGAATCTGGTCTTGTTGTATAACCGTAAATCTCTTGTTCTAGCCTATGTCTTAAGGCATCAATTATACACGGAGCAGCTTTAAAATCCATATCAGCTACCCACATAGGAAGTAAATCATTAGTACCATATTTTTTATCCATCTCTGACCATTTAGCTGAAAAATTATTACCTCTATCAATAATTTCATTAAAATTGTAATTCATTATAAATACCTCCAGTAATTTTTAAATTTATACTTATAGTATTTAGCAAGCAATATGCCAAAATAGATATTAAAAATATTTAATTAAAAATTAATTCGTGATATTAAGTAATACCAGAGGTTGGAAGATATGAAATTATTAAATTTATTTAATTTTATTTGGAAAAGGTTATTTTAAAAAATTGTTAAATTTATTAAAATACAATTAAATAGGTTTAAATGGTTGAACTGTTTTCATTATTAAACCCATTTATTTTTTTTAGAAACTCGATTCCTTTAAGGGTTATAACTGAACCACCACGACCAACAAGTATATTTACAAATCCAAATTCTTGTAATTCCAAAAGTATATTTCTAATTTGTTGTTCTGTCAAAAATCTATTTTCGTTTAAAGCTATTTTGTATAAGCTTTTTCTACCAATTCGTTCTTTTAAATCGTAAGCTTTATTTAAATTATCCAATATAAAGATATATTCATCTAATGGTCTTTTAAAATTATAGTCATGTTTGATGAAGTTTTTGTCTTTATTAATATTAAATTGGTATTTAGATATTTTTTCTGTTACTTTATTACAAACAGTTTTGCTATAATTTTCATCTATAGTATCTAATATATATTCAGGTAAGTCACATATTTCTATAACATCTTTTCCTAGATAACAGAAATATTCTCCTAAGTTTCTTAATTCTCTTACATTTCCTTCCCATTTATATATTTTGAAAATTTCCTTAACTTCGTCACTTAGATTAAAATTGCATGGTATATCATACGTTAGTGATTCGAAGATTTCAAATATATCAGCAGGTCTTTCTCTAAGAGGATGTATTTTAAGAGGAAGAACATTTAACCTAAAATACAAATCTCTTCTAAATTTACCTTTAGATACAAGTTCTTTTAAATTTCTATTAGTAGCAGCAATTATTCTTACATCAATGTCAATAACATTATTTGAACTAATACGCCTTACTTGTTTTTCCTGTATAACTCTGAGCAATTTAGATTGAGAATTTAAATCCATCTCACCAATTTCATCTAAGAATATAGTTCCATTGTTTGCTAATTCAAATAAACCCATTTTTCCGCCCTTTTTAGCTCCAGTAAAGGCACCTTCATCATAACCAAATAATTCACTTTGCAATAAACTTTCTTGAAAAGTGCTGCAATTTACTGCTACAAAAGGTCCACAATTTCTTTTAGAAGCACTGTGAATAGATTGTGCAAATAATTCTTTACCAGTACCACTTTCGCCAATTATTAAGATTGATGAGTTTGATTGAGCCATTTTATTGGCAATTTTTTTAGTATTAATAGTTTGTATACTAGAACCTAATATGTCATCAAAAGTATACTTACTGATATTACCAGAGTTTACTAGTTGTGCTCTTAGCTTAGCTTGTTTTTTTCTAATTGAGAAAACTTAGTCATCTTTAATATAAAACCATCAAATACATTCAATTGTATATGTTTAATCTCTAAATTTATGTCAATATGATTTATCTTAATTAATTTCTCATAAAATAGAGTTTTATTGTTTAATATGTTTTGAAAGTTAATATCTTTTATACATTCACCAATAAATACATCAATCATTTCATTTGCATTTATAGATAAAATTTTTCTAGCGATATGATTGTAAAATTGTATAATTCCATCATTATTTGTGCATATAATTCCATCATCAATTATAGATAACAACAAATCAAATTGCCTTTCAAATTTATTTGCATCTAACAATAATTCGCCTGTACTATAGCTTGTAGGAATTATTTTTTCTACATATTTTTTTATTAAGTCATCTTTTATTAGATGTTTTAACTTAGTTTTTGTGGCAATTTCAACAATACAACTTAAATCTATTATTCTATATTTTAAGTCTATAACTTCACAATTTTTAAAATTGGGCAAGATTTTTTCTCCAGGAGTTAGAATTATGGCATCTGTAGGAGTAAATTCTATTTCTGGATAACAGGGTAAGATATTGATATTATCTATTCCTAGTCTATGTATTAAAGAGATTGTCTCTATAGACATATCCTTGCTTAGATTATATACATAAATAGTTTTATTTTTTTCTAATTTAGATATCATATCTATACTATTCTTTTCAAATGTCAACTTAGGAACGATAATTTGAGCATCATGATGAGATAATTTTGCTATTTCATCATATTTTAAATAAGCAGATAAAAGGATTAGATTTCCCTCTTCAAATGAGTATAAGTTTATTTTTATATTGTTACCTAGAAATTGTCTTATTTGGTCTTCGTAAATTTTTCCAGCATCTTTTTTTAAGCTTACAATAGCTAATTCTATTTGTTTCATTTTAACCTCTCATACAAATTTGACTTATTTTAGATTATATAACAATTAAACTAAATATAAATAATTTTGTCTAACTATTATTATAAATTAAGTAGTAATATAAAAGAAATAGCTAAAATGAGTCCTTTTATTTTTGTTTTTTGTATCTATTTGGTATAATAATATTGAAACAATAATAATTTAGATAAAATTTCTTAAGAGGAATACTATGAGGAGAACATAAAATGAAAAAATGTCTTTACTGTAACAGGGATATAAAGTCACCAAATAATAAATTGGCTATAAAATATGATGACAATACCGATATATATCCATGTCGTACAGAATGTAAGGAAAAAATTGAAGAATATATAATAAAAAAACCTACGTATAAGTTTATAAATATATTAGAGGTTCTTTTAGGTGTAGGTGGAATATTTTGCTTTTTGAGCAAATGGACTATTGCAGCCCAAATTGTACTTGGAATTGACGCATTAGTTATATTTTTATTTCCATTAGCAGGGTTTAAAATGAATGGTAAATTAAGTATGGAGCAAACTAAGCATCAGAGCAGGTCTATAGCAATATCAATTTTAGCATTTATAATAGTAATAACTGTATTATATTTTAAGCAAATTGGTAAGTAAATCATAATTGTATAGAACATCATAAGAGTATGAGGTGAATTTATGGAAGAAAGAAAATTAGCACCAAACAATGAGCGAGAAGCTCTTATAAAAAGATTAAAAAGAATAGAAGGTCAAGTTAAAGGAATACAAAAGATGGTAGAAGAGGAGCGTTATTGTGTTGATATATTAGTTCAAATATCCGCTATAAGGTCTGCTATAAATAGAGTAGGCACAATTATTTTGGAAAATCATATAAAAGGATGTGTAGCAGAAAGTATCAAACATGATGATAGTGAAAAAACTGAAGAGATGATAAAAGAACTTATGGATACCATAAATAAATTTACAAAATAAGGGGGCGGTTAGGTATGAATCAACAAGGATTTATTATGGAGATTGTTGATGATAGAACTGCAAAATTAAAAATGCAAAGACACTCAGCTTGTGCTGCTTGTGGAAAATGTGCTACTGCTGACTCATCGGAGTCAAAAGAGATATTAGTAGAGGTAGACAATACAATTGGTGCGAAGGTTGGTGACCATGTAGAAGTGAGTATGGATAACATGAATGTATTAAAAGCAGCTGCGATGGCTTATATAATACCTCTTGTAGCGCTTCTTGTTGGAACAATAGGAACATACTATATATTGGAAGCAATTGGCATGACCTCTGGGGTTGAAGCTATAAGTGGATTAGTTGGGATTTGTCTTACAGTAATTTGTTATTTGTATTTAAAGAAAAATGATAAAAAATTTAGAGATAGTAGAGAATTTATACCAGTAATCACAAGAATATTAATTGACCTTTAAAATGATTATAATTTAAAAATAGCAATGTACTCTTATAAATGCTTAATGTATATTTATAGGATTTAGGTACATTGCTATTTTTATATTTTTATTTTGATTTTCTTTGAGGAATAAAATTCTTTCGTATTTTCAAAAGGTTTAATGTTCTTACAAAAGAAGTTACAACCAATACACCAAGCGATATTGCAGCGCTTAAAAATAGTGCATCAGTACCTTTTGACATCGCTAAATCATAATTTTTTTGAATTAAAGATAACATTGTATTGTATAATCCAATTCCTGGTATCAGAGGAAGAATCCCTGGAATTACAAATACAATAGCTGGTTGCTTTAGTTTTCTAGCCAATATCTCACTACACGCTGAAACCAAAGCAGCAGCTATAAAACCCGCAAAAATTGAGTTCGTAGTGAAATTAAACAAATATACATACACAATCCAACCAACTCCACCAGTTATTCCAGCTGGAAGAAGTAGATAAAGTGGTGCATTAAAAAAGACAGCAAATCCAGCAGTTGCAATGCCTGAAAATAAAAAATGTAAAATCATCGACATATCAGTCATTAGAAAGGACCTCCAATTCTATACCATGTATCAAGGACAAAACCGACTCCAGAAGCAATTGCAATAATAATCATAGCAGCATCGAAAGCACGAGAAATTCCTGATATTAAATTACCTGATATTAAATCTCTGATGGCTTTTATAAAAGCAACTCCTGGGAGTAGTGGCATTATTGCTCCAACTATGAGCATTTTAGGGTTACTCAAAATACCTATTTCAACTAGTAAAACTCCTGAAAGTGCTATTAAAAAAGAAGATACTAAACATGAAAATGCAGATATTGCACTTATCTTCATGGTTTTATCATAAGTAATTGCAGCAAATATTGCTATTATAAATGTAAGAATAAAATTTAATATATAATTCCCTCCAAGCAAGCAAGCAAAGCAAGCAGATGCAATTCCTGTACAAGAGTAAAACAACCATAAAGGATAAGGTTTTACCTCTTGTATTTCATAAAGACGTGCAATAGCAGTATCAATATCATACTCTTTATCATTTACAAATTCTCGAGAAAAACTGTTTAATAAGGAAATCTTATTTAAGTTTATACCTCTTGATTGAATCGTTTTCATAAACGAAAAGCCGTCAAATTTTTCATCTGAAATAATTATTACTGTAGGAGTTGTAAAAATATTTACATGATAAAATCCTCTTGACCTGCAGATTCTAAGGACACTGTCTTCAACCCTAGATGTTTCAGCTCCATTTTTTATCATAAGTTCCCCTACAAATAGAGCTAATTTTAGAATATTTTTTTTATATTCAAGTTCCTCATTTTGATTCATAAATACACCTCCAAATTAAAAAACATAATATTGAAATTATATCAAATTTTTAAGTAATATTCCTTATATATATATAAATTATATTATCTTTTTTTTATTTAAAAATAGTCACATTTAAATTATATCCAATTAAAAGAATTAGACAATATTATTTATTATATTTTAACTTAAAATACAGAAAGTAAACATGTAAAAGTAGTAAAACACTTGACTATTAATTTATAAAAGACTATAATAATAAATTATCATATTGATAAAAATGAAAATTATGAAATGTCTGTAAAAGTAAAATTTAAATAATAACTAGGAGGAGTAATATGTTTGAGAACTTGAAAAAAGCGGACCCTGAGATTTATGAAAGTATGAAAAGAGAGTTAAAAAGACAACAAAGGAATATTGAGTTGATAGCATCTGAAAATATAGTATCAGTTCCAGTAATGGAAACTATGGGAAGTCATCTTACTAATAAGTATGCAGAAGGTTACTCAGGCAAAAGATATTATGGTGGATGTGAGTACATAGATGAAGTTGAAACTCTTGCAATAGATAGAATTAAAAAGATATTTGGAGCAGAACATGCTAATGTTCAACCTCATTCTGGAGCAAATGCAAATATTGGTGTATATTTTGCTATGCTAAAACCAGGTGATGTTGTTATGGGAATGAATTTATCTCAAGGTGGGCATTTAACTCATGGTGCTCCAGTTAATATTTCTGGTCAATATTATAAATTTTATGAATATGGAATAAATAGAGATAGTGGACTTATAGATTTTGATGATGTTAGAAAAATAGCACACGAAGTAAAACCTAAAATGATAGTTGCGGGAGCAAGTGCATATCCTAGAGAGATAGATTTTAAAAAATTTAGAGAAATAGCTGATGAGGTTGGAGCATTACTTATGGTAGATATGGCTCATATAGCAGGTCTTGTAGCTGCTGGTCTTCATCAAAATCCATGTGAAGTAGCTGATTTTGTTACAACAACAACTCATAAAACTTTAAGAGGGCCTCGTGGAGGAGTTATCCTTTGTAAAGAAAAATATGCTAAAGCTATAGACAAAGCGATATTCCCTGGAATTCAAGGGGGACCTCTTGAGCATATAATTGCATCTAAAGCAGTATGTTTTAAAGAAGCTTTAAGTGATGAATTTAAAACATACCAACAACAGGTTGCTAAAAATGCAAAAGCTTTAGCTGAAGAACTTATTAAGAGAGATTTTAAATTGATTTCTGGAGGAACAGATAATCACTTAATATTATTAGATTTAACTAATAAAAATATAACTGGTAAAGCAGCAGAAAAAAGATTAGATGATGCTTATATAACTGCTAATAAAAACACAATACCATTTGATCCAAATGGAGCACTTGTTACAAGTGGAATAAGACTTGGTACTCCAGCTGTAACTACTAGAGGCATGAAAGAGGAAGATATGGCAATAATTGCCGAGGCTATAGACCTATGTTTAACTTATGATGAAGAATCTAAAGCAAGAACATTGGTTGTTGGTTTAACTGAAAAGTATCCTCTATATGAAGAATATAATATTATGGATTAATTAAAAGTATAATTAAATAAGAGATATTTAAATAATTACAATAATAGTATTTATATTTAAATATATATATAAAGATAAAACCCAATTAATTAGGAGATAGCTTCCAATATTAATTGGGTTTTGTATTTTTTAATTAAAACTTTAAGATTTCTTAAGAATTATACTAGGTTTTTCTAAAGATTTAAAGTTTATACTTATAAATATAGTAATTAAAGGTATTTAAAGGCTCTAATGAGGAGGGAATCTTATGAAAGTATTAATTCTTACAGGAAAATTTGGTATGGGTCATTACTCAGCATCAAACTCTTTAAGTGAAGATATAAAAACAAAATTTAATAATTCTGAAATAATAATTAAAGATATATTTGAATATATTATGCCTAACTACTCAGATAAAATGTATAAAACTTTTTCTATTCTTGTAAATCGGGGAAGCAGTCTTTATAATTTATTTTACAAATGTACTGAAAATGGAAAAAAGGATATAAAATTTACCTTTTCAGATTATTTCTTAACTAAATTAGACAAGTTACTTAATGAAATACAACCAACAGTAGTTATTTCAACTTTTCCATTTTGTTCTCAAGTAGTATCAAGATATAAAGGAAAGTATAATTCAAATCTTCCTTTGATAACATGTATAACAGATATAAGTAGCCATTCAGAATGGATTAGTAAAAATACAGATTGTTACTTAGTAGCTAGTGAATCTACTAAAGAAGAACTTATTTTAAAAGGAATAGATGAAGATAAAATAAAAGTTAATGGAATACCTGTAAAAAAAGAATTTAAAAAAATAGAACATATAAATCATTTAGATAAAAAAAACATCCTTATAATGGGTGGAGGATTAGGTTTATTACCTAAGTCAGAACAATTTTATAAAGAGCTAAATAGTTTAGAAGGAGTAAAAACTACTGTAATAACTGGCAATAATAAAAAAATGTACTATAAATTGTACAATAGATATGAAAATATTGAGGTTGTAGGCTATACTAACGAAGTATATAAATATATGGAAAATGCTGACCTTATTATTTCTAAACCAGGTGGAATAACATTATTTGAAACAATTTATTCAGAGCTTCCAATATTAGCATTCAATCCATTTTTGCAACAAGAGATAAATAATGCTGATTTTATATTAAATAATGGAATTGGAAAAATACTTGATAAAAATAAAAAATACTATGTAGATGAGATAAAAGACTTAATCTATGATGATGTTAAACTTAAAGAAATGAGTTTGAATATGAAAAAACTTAAAAAACAATTTGATAATAATACATTAGAAAATATTTTATTTTCATTTGATGGACAAGGAGTGTGTAGAGAATGTATGTAGTAGGTTTAATTATAGTTATTGCTTTGATTTTTTTAATCCATTCAATTATACCTACATATTATAATAAATTATTAAATAAAGATGTATTGAAAAATATGACTGAGAAGAATGAAATTGCTCTTACATTTGATGATGGACCAGACAAAAGGTATACAGAAAAATTGTTGGATGTACTAAAAGAAAATGATATAAAGGCCATGTTTTTCGTAGTGGCAAAGAATGCTGAAAAAGAGCCTGAAATTATAAAAAGAATGTTAAGAGAAAATCACATAGTTGGCTTACATTCACTAGAACATAAGAATGCATGGCTTTATAGTTATAATTATGTTAAAAAAGATTTTATTGAAAGTACAGATATAATGAAAAATTTAGGTGTAGACGTAAACTACTATCGTCCACCATGGGGGCATACTAATATATTTTCAAATCAATTTGCTAAAAAATATAATTTAAAAATGACCTTATGGGATGTAATGGCAGAAGATTGGAGTAAAGATAGCACAGTAGAGATTATAGTAAATAAATTAATAGATAGAACAAAAGAAAATTCTATAATTTGTTTGCATGATGCAGGAGAAAACTCAGGAGGGGCAGTTGGAGCACCTGAACGTACTATTGAAGCATTAAAGATAGCTATTCCAAAACTTAAAGCCAGTGGTTTCAAATTTGTAACACCAGAAAGGATGTAGTTATGATAAGTAAAACTGAAAAGAGAAATAAATCCCTAGGTAGTGTAGCCTTCTTAGTTTTACTAATGGGCATAACTGGATACTTTGTTTTTAGAGGTCAATCAATTGAATCGTTAATAAAATCATTAAAAGGTGCAAGTCCTATGTTTATATTAATTGGATTTGCAATGATGTTTATATATGTTGCTTGCGAAGGTATAAATATATATTTAGGTATGAAGGCTTTAAATCAAAAAACTACTTTTTTAAAATGTATGGGATATGCGTTTGTTGGATTTTATTTTAGCTCAATTACACCTTCAGCATCTGGAGGTCAACCAGCACAAGTTTATTACATGAAGAAGGATGATATAAACATATCTTACTCTTCACTTATATTATTAGTTATTGTTGTCATTCACCAAGTTGTTGTATTGGCATATAGCGGAATAATGTTCATTATGGAACGTGAATTTATACTAAACAATGTAAGAGGGATGAATATTTTATTGATATATGGTGTAATAACGAATGTTGCTCTTGTTGTTGGAGTAATTGCAGTTATATTTTCAAAAAAATTAGTAAATAACTTCATAATATCCATAACAAATTTATTAGGAAAACTAAGAATAATAAAAGATGTTGAAGGTTCACGAAAAGTGATAACTTCTCAAATTGAAGAATATATTAAAGGTGCTCAATATATAAAACAAAATCCAAAGTTAGTAATTAAGATTTTACTTATAACTATTGTGCAAATAACAGCTATGTTTTTAGTACCATTCTTTGTATACAAAGCTTTCCATCTATCAACATATACTGTGTTTGAAATATTAGCAATACAATCATTACTTAATATTGCTGTTTCATCTTTACCATTACCAGGAGCTGTTGGAGCATCTGAAAATAGTTTTATGATATTATTTAAGATATTTTTCCCAGGTCATTTACTAGTGCCAGCGATGTTACTTAGCAGAGGAATAAGTTTTTATGCATTCGTTGCTATAAGTGGTTTAGTATGTATTGTAGCACATGTTAAGTCTTCTGAAAAAGTTAAGTCAGTAAAAGAAGTTATTTATGTAAGATAGTATTGTATAGTTTATTTTTTATATAAGTGATATATGTATACGTTTTGATTAAACTTTAAGAGCACTTACAATAGTAGAAAGTATTAAAACGTATGACATTGCTAAGCTTTTACTAATAAAGTATAATATTTTATATAGTTTGAAATATTTAAGAAATATAGTAAAAAAGGAGTTTAGCGATGATTAAAGAGATTCCAAAAAAAATTTTAGTAGCTGATGATAATCCAGAAATTAGGGAAATTGTAGAAATACTTTTGACTGGCGAAGGTTATGAAGTTGTTATGGCGACGAACGGAGAAGAGGCTGTAAATTTAGTAGACAGTACAATTGATTTGATTATTTTGGATGTTGTTATGCCAGTAAAGACAGGGTTTGTTGCATGTAATGAGATTAGAGAAAAAACAACAGCTCCAATATTATTTCTAACTGCGAAAACTCAAGATTCCGACAAGGTTATTGGGTTTTCAGCAGGAGGAGATGACTATTTATCAAAGCCTTTTTCATATTCTGAGTTAATTTCAAGAGTTAAGTCACTACTTAGACGTTATTATATATATCAGGGGAAGGAAAAGAATAAGGAGCCAAATATATTGCAAACAAAAGGTTTATGTGTAAATTTGGATACTCAAGATGTCATATTAGATGGAGAAACTATATTTTTGACAACTATAGAATATAGCATATTAGTTCTTATGCTAAAAAATAGAAAAAAAGTTTTCTCGTCTGAAAATATATATGAAAGTATTTGGGATGAGCAATATTTTTATACAGCAAATAATACTATAATGGTACATATTAGAAATTTAAGAAAAAAATTAGAGAAAGATCAGAAAAATCCACAATATGTAAAAACTGCATGGGGAAAGGGGTACTATATTGATTAGCAAAATTAAGCCATCAAAGTTGGGTGTCATACTATTGGTATATGTAGTAATCTCAGCTGTGGTGGCTTTTATTTTAAATATACCATTTTATTCTGCTGTTGAGTCAATAGTAAAGGATGTATCAGAAGGTAAAACATATTTTAAAAGAGAAGCAGACCAGTTAATGGATGATTTTCAAATCTATGTAAATGATAAAAATATAAGTTCAAATGATGTAGAAGATATATCAAATTGGAATAATGACAATTGGTTTGTATCTATGAAAGTATATGAAGGAGATAAGATTTTTTATGATACATTGTACTATCCAAATGAATTACCTGATAAAAGTGAAGAAAATGAATTTTATAGTAGCTCTATGGCTAGACATTATGAGATACAATTTTCTGATATTAAAGCCAGTGTAGTTATAGTAGCACTGTTTAGATTTCGATTTCAAAACTTTATAGATGCTGTTTCTATCACATTTATGGCAATTACATTTATTGTAACATTTTTATTGTTGTTGAGTAGAAAGATTAAATATCTAAGAAAAATAGAGATGGGTATAAAGATAGTAGAAAGTGGTAGTTTAAAGTATAGAATTCCTGTTAAGGGGAACGATGAATTATCATCACTTGCATCTAGTATTAATGAGATGAGTCAAGCACTTGATAATCAGCTTATAAAAGAAAGAGAAATGAAGAATAAAAATAAAGATATAGTAACTTCAATATCACATGATGTCAGAACTCCATTGACATCAGTAATTTGCTATTTGGATTTAATTAAAGATCATAAGTATAATAGCCCTGAGCAATTGGAGCAATATATAAAAAATGTAAGATTAAAGGCATATCAGATAAAAGATTTGACAGATGACCTTTTTACACATTTTGTTAATTGTGAAGAAGAAGTGTCTAAAAAGTATGAAAAGATTAATGCAAATGAATTTATATTTCAACTGCTTTTAGATAGTTCATATACATTGGAAGAAAAGGGATTTCATATAAAAATAGAGAATGAACTTTATAATCAATATCATATTTATGTAGATGTAACACAATTTAGAAGAATATTTGATAATTTATGTTCTAACATAATAAAGTATGCAAGAAGGGATAGACCAATAGTATTTTTAATTAAAGTTGAAGATGGTAAGTTGCTAATTATACAAAAAAACAAAGTTAGTAACATTCATAAAAATGTAGAAAGTTTTGGAATTGGCTTAAAAAACTGTGAAAAGATAATTGCATATCACAATGGAAGTATAACTATAAACTCAGGTGACAAAGAGTTTTCTATTGAAATATCTATTCCAGTAAATGAATCATAAATGTCTAAATTAAGTACTGCACATGTTAATTGTTATGTACCTATGACCAAGTAACAAGTTTACTTGTAAGACCATATAATATTATTATCTTAAAAAAAGGGGACATAATAATATGGTTTTAACAGGAGCGCATTATATTTACATTGTATTTATGGTAATTATCTTAATTACTATGCTTATGAAAAAAGATACTATAGTACCATGTATATTAGGTGTTTTCTTCATGGGGTTATTCTTTGAAAAAAATATCTTTGGAGCTATAACAGCAGTGTTTAACTCGTTTATTATATCTTTAAATGAGTTGGGACCGATTATTTTAATTATAGCGATTATGGTAGCTTTATCTAAAGCTCTAGAAGCGAATAATGCAATACAGTATATGGTAAGACCATTTTCCAAAGTTATAAGAAATTCTAACACAGCATTTTTTGTAACTGGATTTGTAATGTTGATTCTTTCTTGGTTTTTCTGGCCAACTCCAGCCGTTGCCTTAGTTGGGGCTGTATTTTTACCTGTTGCTATTAGAGCTGGATTACCAGCGATTGGTGTTGCAGTAGCATTAAACTTATTTGGTCATGGTCTTGCCTTATCTACAGACTTTGTTATTCAGGGAGCTCCAAGTATAACAGCTGGTGCAGCAGGAGTAGCAGTATCATATGTCATAAATGATGGTATGATTTTATTTTGGGTAATGGGAATTGTAACGATATCGATGGCATTTTATACATTAAAAAGGGATATCAATAAAGGAATGTTTAGAGAAGAGCTTAAAGATTTTGAAAGTGAAGAAGTAAAAGAATTTAATGGAAAATCTAAGATAGCAACTATTTTAGTAGCTTTAGGATTTCTTGCTGATATAATTGCTATGTATATGTTTGACCTAAAAGGAGGAGATGCATCAGCTCTTTTAGGAGGAACAGCAGTGTTTCTAATAATTATTATAAATACTATAAATTTCGGCAAAGATAGTCTTGAAAATGTGTGTGAAAATATAATAGATGGTTTTGTGTTTGGTATAAAGATATTTGGTGCGATTATACCAATAGCAGCGTTTTTCTACATGGGAGAAGTTGCACCTTTAACTGGTGTATTTGGTAAGGTATTAACCCCTGGTTCTCAAGGATTATTATCAGATATAGGGATAGCCCTTTCTCAAACGATACCACTTAATAAATTTGCAGTATCAGGTATAGAAACTGTAGTAGGTGCAATAACTGGGCTTGATGGTTCTGGGTTCTCTGGAATTTCATTAGTTGGTTCACTTGCATCTGTATTTGGAACTGCTATTAATGCAAGTGTTGGTGCATTAGCAGCATTAGGTCAAATTAGTGGTATTTGGGTTGGTGGAGGATGTCTAGTTCCTTGGGGTCTTATTTCAGCAGCCGCAATTTGTGGAGTTAGTCCTATTGAGTTGGCAAAAAGGAATTTTATTCCTGTTATAACAGGACTCATTGTAACAACTATAGTAGCAGTATTCATTATTTAGCAAATAAAAACTAATATTATTTTACTTGTAGATTAACAAAACTTATATATAAATTAAAAATAAAAGATTATATAAATTAAAAATAGATGCACAGTTATTACCTATCAAAAGACTTTTGTTTATGTAAAAACTATACATCTATTTTTTATTGGAAGTGTTTAATTTGAAATCGTTTATGTAAATTAACATATAAATATTAGACTTAAAGTATAGCTTTTAAATATACTTCTAAATGTTAATAATTTAGAAGTTCAAAATTGTATCCTAGCTTTCTAGCATCTGATATAAAATCACTTAGAATTTCTGTACTAGTTTTAGAAACAGCATGTAGTAATAAGATAGAACCATCGTGTAAATTATCCATTATTTTTTTCTTGGCTTCCTCATGTGATGGTTGTTTTTCAGTGTCCCAGTCCCTATATGCGAAACTCCAAAATACAGTTTTATAGCCTAGATTTTTAGTCATTGCTAAGCTTTTTTCTGAATACTTACCCATAGGAGGTCTGAAAAACTTAACTATATTTTTTCCAGTTAAATCTTTATAAAGTTTTTCAACATCTTCAAATTCATTATTAAAGCTTTTTAGATTGCTTGTTTTTGTTGGCATAGAAGGATGCGTTTTACTGTGGCTTCCAACTATGTGACCTTCTGCAACCATTCTTTTTATCAAATCTTTATTTTCTTTTATGTATGGAGATGTAACGAAAAAAACAGCCTTTACTTTATTTTTTTTTAAAACATCTAGTATCTTTGATGTATATCCATTTTCATAACCTTCATCAAATGTAAGATATAATGTTTTTTGACCATCTTTGATGGGACCATTATATATAGCACTATAGTCAGAAAAATTAAATTTGATATCAGTATTTACTTCTGGAGTTTGATGTTTAGTATTTGGTATATAAAACCAATCAAGAGCGGTATTGTCCAAAGATGACACGTCTAATTTTTCATTATCATTGTTCACAGTATCTTTATTTGATAGACTGTCTGTTCCATCTGAAACAGTTATATTGGAAGTATCTTTACTATCATCAACATTTTGATAATCTTCTTGCGTTGATATTTCCCTATTCTGGTCTGTGTTTTGTTTTTTTTGTGAGTTTGAACATCCAACAATGAAAAAAATAGATATAGAAAGTATTGTCAAAAAGTAGAGTATCTTTCTAAGCATTTTATAGCTCCCTTCTAAATTAATAGTAATTATATAGTATTATTATAGTTGGAAATTGTTATTAATAATAGTTACATATTTGAAAATAAAGTCGCAATAGTATTATAAAATATGAATAATTAATAAATTTAAAAAAAATGTAAAAAAGTAGTTGACCATATTATGATAAGGTGTTATTATAATAAATGTGCTCAACAAGGAACAAGAAAATAATGAGTACAAAATGATTGATTTAATAAAATGAACTTTGAAAATTAAACAGTAGGTTAATTTATAAAACAAGAAACAAACCATAAAGCCAGATATTTTGATAA